>JAFAWC010000060.1 GCA_019242135.1 Mycobacteriaceae bacterium
GGTGGCCACCGGGTCGATTTCCGGCGACGACCACAGGTAGCTCGGTGACCGCTGCAGCATCGTCACGTGACCGGCCTTCTCGGTCAGCGCCGGGATCAAGCTGATCGCGGTGGCTCCGCTGCCGATCACGACGACCCGCTTGCCCGAGTAGTCGAGCGACTCTGGCCAATGCTGGGGATGCACCACGGCTCCGGAAAAGTTCTCGATTCCCTGGAAGTCGGGCGTGTACGGATGGTCGTAGTCGTAGTAGCCGGTTGCGCAGTACAAGAACCGGCATCGATACGTTCGGTCCGTTCCAGCTTGCTCGGCGCGGACCGTCCAGGTGTCGGTAGTCGAATCCCAATCGGCCGACAGGACGCGGGTGTTGAAGCGGATGTGCTCGGTGATGTGATGCTTGTGCGCGGTGTCGGTCAGGTACTGCCAGATTTGGTCGCCACCGGCGATGGCTTCCTGGTGGGACCAGGGCTCGAACGGGAAGCTCAACGTGAAAATATCGCTGTCTGATCGCACGCCGGGGTAGCGGAATAGATCCCACGTCCCACCGAGGCGGTCGCGCCGTTCCAGGATCGCGTAGCGCAGATGCGGATTTCTCTCGTTGATGCGGTAGGCCGCATCGATGCCCGAGATGCCCGCGCCGATGATCAGGACGTCGAAGTGTTCGGCTTCGGTCATGTCTCACACGATAGGCATGTATCGCGGGCCTGGACAGGAGTTGACTAGAGGCCGTGGGCGACGCGGACACCGACGTGGTGATCGTCGGGGCGGGCTTCGCCGGATTGACTGCGGCTCGGGAGTTGGTCCGGAGTGGCCGTGACGTGGTGGTGTTGGAGGGCAGAGATCGTGTCGGCGGTCGGTCGTTGACCGCGAGCATCGCCGGAGTGCCGGTCGACCTGGGCGCCACCTTCGTCGGTCCCACCCAGGATGAGGTCCTCAAACTGGCTGCGGATCTCGGTTGCCCGACAGTTCCGACGTATGACCAGGGCGACAATCTGATCAGGTGGCGTGGCCGTGTTCGCCCGTACCGAGGCACGATTCCGAGGCTGTCGATTCGCGAGCTGCTCGACGTCGCGCGCATTCGCTGGCGGCTCGCCCGGTTGAGTCGTCGGGTGTCGGTTGACGAGCCGTGGGCAGCGGACCCGTCTCTTGACGGCATGACGCTCGAGGAGTGGTTGGAGTCCGTCCGCGCCGGGGTGGGGGCGCGCGGCCTCATGGCAATCGCAAGCCGGGTGACCTGGGGGTGCGAAGCCGACCAGGTCTCCATGCTGCACGCCGTGCGTTATCTCAAAGCCGCCGGCGGGATGGACCGGATGCTCGACACGAGCGGTGGCGCTCAGCAGGACCGGTTTCCGGGCGGAACCCAGCAGATCGCGGTGCGCATCGCCGACGAACTGGGTCCACAGTTACGTCTTGGCGCGCCGGTGCGCCGGGTGGAGTGGAGCCAAGACGCGGGCGTCACCGTGACGTCGGACGCCGGCGACACGACGGCCAGGTTCACGATCATCGCTGTTCCCCCCGCACATCGAGCGGCAATCGAGTTCGTCCCCGAGCTTCCCTCAGAACACCGTGAGCTCGTCTGCAACTGGCCCCAAGGTAATCTCAGTAAGGCCTACGCCGCTTATGAGACGCCGTTCTGGCGCGCGAAAAGACAGTCTGGTCAGGCGCTTTCCGACGATGGCCCAGTGTTTGTCACCTTCGATGTCAGCCCGTCGCGCACTGGACCTGGAATTCTGCTGGGCTTCACCGACTCTCGCACTTTCGACTCCCTGCCGGACCGACATCGACGCGAGGCGGCGCTGGGCTGCTTTGCCGACATTTTCGGGGACGCGGCGCTGGACCCGGTCGACTATCTGGATCACTGCTGGAGTCTGGAGCCGTTCGCCCCGGGCGGGCCGACCGCGGCGGTGCCCCCCGGCTCCTGGACCCGCTTCGGGCCCTGGCTGCGCTCGCCCGTCGGCCCGATTCACTGGGCCGGGACCGAGACCGCCGATGAATGGACCGGGTTCATGGACGGCGCCGTTCGCTCGGGGTTGCGCGCGGCTGCGGAGGTGGCGGACCGACTGGCGGCTTAGGAAGTCGCCCTGCGGTCTTGCGTCACCGAGCTCACCAACTCGCGCAGCAGCTGGTTGACTTCGTTCGGCCGCTCGAGGATGGCGCAATGGCCACCGGGCAATTCCACAAGTCCCGCGAGATAGGGAACGGCATCGGCGATCTTGCGCGACTGCCGGATAGGCAAGAGACGATCATTTTTGCTACCGATCACCAGCGCGGGCACCGTCAGCCCGTCCAACGGAAGGTATTCGGGCCCGAGCGCGTCGGCGAGCATCCGCGCGCACCCGCCCCGAGCACCCGGTGCGGTGCCCCTGAAAAGTTCGTAGACGAGGTCGACGATCGAGGGATCGGCGTCCGCGCCGACGGCCATCGCGGCTACGAATCTGCGGCTGGTCCACTGGGCGCCGCGAGGAACATCCAGACAGCCCATCGCCCGAATCACCTGCTCCGCGATGCGAACCCGGGTGGCCGCCAGTACGCCGGGCACCTTGAGAAGCCGCAGCTCCTGCAGCAGGTCGCCGGTCGTGGTGTTGATCAGGGCGACGGCGTCGGCGCGGTCGGCCACGCTGTCCCGGTACCGATCGGACCAGGCGCTGATGGTGATACCGCCCATCGAATGCCCGGCGATCACGGCCCGCTCCCCCGGCCGCAGTGTGGCGCCAAGGACCGCGTCCAGATCCGCCGCGAGGTGGTCGAGGCTGTAGCCGCAACGGCGGGGAATCTCGCTGCGGCCGTGGCCGCGGTGGTCGAACGCGATTACCCGGTGGTCGGTGGACAGGTTGGCGATCTGGTTGAACCAAACGCGCAATGCGCACGTGATGCCGTGGCTCAACACGATCGGGTAGCCGTCGTCGGGACCGAAGACTTCGGTGTGTAGGCGGGTGCCGTCGGCGGAGCGGACCATGAACGCACGACTCGGAGGAACCGCAGTGAGCCGGTCCGAGGACCTGCCGATCTCACGCAGACGCACCTGATGTGCCATGACCACTCCGATCAGCGCCGCCCCATTGCCGCGCTGGCAAAGCATACCCATTAGGTCGGAAAATTAACGGCAGTTGCAAAAATGTCGCGTGGCTGATGTGTTTTCGCATGTCAGCGGGGGCGTTGCAAGGTGGGCAGCTCCTGGCATAGTTGCTATCGGACCCTGCGGACGCCGCGACGTCGTTAACCCCTGGCCTGCGTCATCGGCGCATCCCACGCTCAGATTTGACGAGGGCGCACGCCGATGTGATAGTTGACGCGCAAGCACCTCGCTAGGTGAGGCGTCTGCACGGACATAGGCCACTGACCCCGAACGTCGAAAGACGCCCCCGGTCAGGACAGCTCTTCTCGGATTAAGGGTTGAGCCCAAGTGGCTTCCGGGTCAACGCATCCGGACACGTCGTGTGGTGCCAAAGCTCTGTCGAGAGGGGTGCATCCGACTGGTGTCGGAGTTGTGCTCCCGCTTCGCGTCGTTGTTGCGGCACCCCCGTGTGTCTTGGCCGTGAGGAGGTGAGGACGAGATGAGTCCGAGCGATAGTCCCTACCCGGATTCGTATTCGATTTCCGTTTCGTTCCGATCCGGTCCCCGGTCAGGCGTTTTCGCCTAAGCCGATAACTTCCTGGATCGTCGTTTCAGCGCTGAACTGTGTTGACGACGGTTGAAAACCAGGCCAGTCGCGACGGTTGAAAAGTAGGCCACCCAATCAGATTGGATGGGTGATCTCCTTGGAAGACTGGGCGTTGATCCGGCATCTTCACCGCAGCGAGGGTTTGTCGCAGCGGGCCATCGCGCGCCAGCTCGGCGTCGCGCGTGACACCGTGGCCGGGGCGCTGGCCAGCGATGGTCCGCCGAAGTACGAGCGGGCCTCGACGCCGTCGGCGATCAGCGAGGTGGAGCCGCGGATCCGGGCGGTGTTGTCGGCCTACCCGCGTATGCCGGCTACGGTGCTCGCCGAGCGGGTCGGGTGGACCGGTTCGATTTCGTGGTTCCGAGAGCGGGTCCGGGTGATCCGCCCGGAGTATCTGCCCGCCGATCCGGTTGACCGCCTCGAGCATCCACCGGGGCGAGCGATCCAGTGCGACCTGTGGTTCCCAGCACCCAAGATCGCGGTCGGATTCGGCCAGGAGGCGACGCTGCCGGTGCTGGTAATGGTCGCGGCGTTCTCCCGGTTCATCGCCGCGGTGATGCTGCCGTCACGACAGACGACGGATTTGGTCGCCGGAATGTGGCAGCTGATCGCGCAGGTCTTCAGCGCGGTCCCGCGCGAGCTGTGGTGGGACAACGAGGCCGGG
>JAFAWC010000072.1 GCA_019242135.1 Mycobacteriaceae bacterium
GGGGGCGATCTGCGTCTGGTCAAGGTTGATGTTGGGGGTGGTGTAGCTGAAATTCACCCCGACGCCCAACGACCACGGGAAACCAATCTGATAGCCCAGCTCCAACGTGCCGGCGAACTGATCGGCGCCCGGACCGGTCACGTGATAGATCGCCCGGCCCGAGTGAAACCACTCCCGAGTCAACCGGTTGCGGTCCAGGGGGAACACACCGTTGAGGAAGGTGTCCCACTGCTGGATCACCATCGTCCGACCCTGACCGTCGACCAGACTGAGCTCGTTATCGAGCCCGGCATGAGCGGTCCCAGTGCTCACGAACAACGTGCCCAACGCAGCGATCAGAGCTACGAGCACTCGACCGATAACCTTCATGTTCTCCCTAGCCATGTCGACGGTGATCTGCAGAGATCACCGAGTCCGTCGTTCAAGAACACCTCAAATGAGATGGTTCTCAGGCTGCCCTTACACATTGCTCATCGTTGACACGAGGAACATAGCGGGGCCCCCCACGCCCGGCAACGGATACGGGCCGCACGGATCGCCATTCGCCGCCAATTCGTTAGTTTGCTGAGACACTCGTGCCAACCACGAGTGAACACGCCGTGAGAATGGCATGAATTCGCAGGCTCAGATCGGTGGTTGCCGTGCGAGTGTGCCGCCGGAGCGGGTATGACCCGCGCGTAGGCGCAGGGTTAAAACTGCCTGGTAATTACCTCGACGTCAGGCACGCGATCGTCGGGCGGCGGTTTGCAACCGGTCGGGGCAGTTTGCCAGCAAAGCTCTGCGGGGGAAACCTCTCGGTACATGCGAGGTGCAGTGTGAGGAAGATCACAATTTAGCTAGGCTGCTGTGTTAACTGCAGGTACCGCGTGTGTAAAACCGTAGGCGGCATTGCACTTTCTATATCTCAAGGCTGGACAGTTGCCCGATGATCTGGGTGGCCAACGGATTCAGGGTCGCCATACCGTCCCGAACGGCGTAGCGCGAGCCGGCGAGGTTGACCACCAGCGTGCTGCCCGAGATGCCGGCGAGACCGCGCGAGAGCCCGGCGTCGATGATGCCGGCCGACAGCGCCGACGCGCGCATCGCTTCGGAGATGCCGAGCAGTTCACGGTCGAGGAGGTCGCGCGTGGCCTCGGGAGTCACGTCACGCGGTGAGACCCCGGTCCCGCCGACCGACACCACGAGGTCGACGCCGCCGATCACGGCGGTGTTCAGCGCGTTGCGGATCTCCACCTCGTCGGCGGAGACCACCACCACGCCGTCGACGACGAAGCCGGCCTCGGTCAACAGCTCCGTGACGAGTGGGCCGCTGTGATCCTCTTCGTCGCCGTGAGCGGTGCGGTCGTCGACGACCACAACCAAGGCGCGGCCGACCAACTCCACGGGTTGTTCCATGCATGCCACCGTATAACTGGGTGCAGACAGTGGCGCGACCATCCTCACGACGACCCGGTCGCGGGCCGCGGTCGTGAACTTGGGCCTGCTCATCGCTGCCTTCTGCTCTTCGCGCCAGCGGCTCATCGCTGCTGCGACTGGGCTTGGCCGAGCGTGACTTGAACCGTCTTGGTGCCGCCGGACGGGTCGGAGTACGTCAGCGTCACCTTGTCACCCGGGGCCTTCGACCGCACCGCGGCCACCAGCGCATCGGCGCTGTCGATCACCCGGTCGTCGAGTTTGGTCACCACCACGCCGCTGGGCAAGCCGGCCTGGTCGGCGGGACCGCCCGAGGTCACCTGCATGATCTTGGCGCCGTTGACCGTCGCGTCGTTGCCGACCTGAACACCGAGCGACGCGTGGGTGGCGGTACCGGTCTGAATGAGTTCGTCAGCAATTCGCTTGGCTTCGTCGACCGGTATCGCGAAACCCAAGCCGATCGATCCGCTCTGCGGACCGGTCGAGTCGTTGCCGAGCGAGGCGATCGCCGAGTTGATCCCGATCAGCTCGCCGTTCATGTTGACCAGCGCACCGCCGGAGTTCCCCGGATTGATCGCCGCGTCGGTCTGGATCGCGTCGAGAACGGTGTTCTGATCCGCGGCGTTGCCGCCGGTCGCGACCGGGCGGTTCAGCGCGCTGACGATGCCGTTCGTGACCGTACCTTGAAGACCCAACGGCGAGCCGACCGCCACAACGGCCTGACCGACCTGCAGATTGGCCGACGAGCCGATCGTGATCGGAGTGAGACCCGAAACGCCCTGCGCGCGGACGACCGCGATGTCGCTGGCCGGATCGGTACCGACGACGGTGAACGATGCCGTGCGCCCATCGTTGAATGTGACGGTGGTGGTCGGCGTCCCGCCGGCCGGGGTGTCGCTCTCGGTGCCCACCGAGGCGACGACGTGATTGTTGGTCATGATCAAGCCGTCCGAGGACAGGATCACGCCCGAGCCTTCTTCGGACTGCTGCCCGATTTTCGTCTCCAGCTTGACGACACTGGGCACCACCTTCGCCGCCACCTGCTCGACGGATCCGGCGGGTGCGCTGGCCGCGGGCTGGCCCGGCGCCGCTCCAGGAGCGCTCGCCACGGCCGTGGTGGCCGAATGGTCCGGTCGAACCGCCAGCGCGACACCGCCGCCGACGCCGGCGGAGACGACAGCTATCGCAACGGCGCCCGCGGCAACAATGCCTGCGCGCGAACGCTTTTGAGGTGGCACCGGGGCCTGTTGCGGGCGACGATCATTCGGGTAGTACGGCTGACGGTAGGACTGCTGTGAATACCGCCAGTCATAGGGCGAAGGCTGCGGCGGATGGCCGGGGTAGTGCTGGCCCGCCTGCGGCGGCGGCGTGTACCTCGGGTGGACTGTCATGTCGCTTTGTCGCTCTTTCTCGAGTGGGTCAGACTGCGCTCGTTGTCTGCTAGAGTGCGGCACCCGACTGAGAATCGACTGAGATCTCCCTCGATTCCTGCACAGATTTTTTGCCGCCCAGCCTTTCCCCGTCGAGCCTTTCCTCGTCAGACTCCTCCATTGCCGGCATCGGCCTGCCCGGCAAGGACATCGAGATCGACGTCCCGGGGGGCTGGCCGCCAGGAACGGTGTCGTCAATCCGAACAACCCCACCGTGTTTCACCGCGACGTGCTTGACGATGGCCAAACCCAGGCCAGAACCCGGCATCGCCCGGGCAGACGCCGAACGGTAGAACCGCTCGAACACCAAATCCCGCTCAGCCGGCGGGATGCCAGGCCCATGGTCGGCGACGACGAACTCGGCGTGCTGCGGATCGACCTGCACCAGACGGACGTTGACGGCACCACCAGGTGGACTCCACTTCGCGGCATTGTCGAGCAGGTTGAGCACCGAACGCGACAGCCCCGCTGTGTCGCCCTCCACCTGCCAGGGCGTCACGTTCACATCGCAGTTGATGTCGTTGAGGCGCCGGCGAACTCGCTCCAAGCTGCGGTCGATGACCTCTGACATGTCGACCGGCT
>JAFAWC010000093.1 GCA_019242135.1 Mycobacteriaceae bacterium
CTTCGGCGCGCTTGGCTGTTCCTATTGTTATCGTTGTTTCGAGTGATACGATAGTGACACTAGGGCCACTCAGGCCCACGGGAGGAGCGCGCATGAGCGACGGGCATCAGATCGAAAAGACCGGAACCGTAACGGTCAAGCGTGGGCTCGCCCAGATGCTCAAGGGTGGCGTCATCATGGACGTCGTTACGCCCGAGCACGCCGCGATCGCGCAAGAAGCCGGCGCGGTTTCGGTGATGGCGCTCGAACGCGTGCCCGCCGACATCCGCGCTCAAGGCGGGGTCTCCCGAATGAGCGATCCCGACATGATCGAGGGCATCATCTCCGCCGTCACGATCCCGGTGATGGCCAAGGCCCGCATCGGTCACTTCGTGGAGGCGCAGATTCTGCAGAGCCTCGGCGTGGACTACGTCGACGAGTCCGAGGTGCTCACTCCCGCCGACTATGCGCACCACATCGACAAGTGGAAGTTCACCGTGCCGTTCGTGTGCGGCGCGACGAATCTGGGTGAGGCGCTGCGCCGGATCACCGAGGGCGCGGCGATGATCCGCTCCAAGGGCGAGGCGGGCACCGGCGACGTCTCCAACGCCACGACGCACATGCGCGCGATCGGCGGGGAGATCCGGCGGCTCACGTCGCTGACCGATGACGAGCTGTACGTGGCCGCCAAGGACCTGCAGGCGCCCTATGAACTGGTGGCCGAGGTGGCACGGGCGGGCAAGCTGCCGGCGACGCTGTTCACCGCCGGCGGGATCGCCACCCCCGCCGATGCGGCGATGATGATGCAGCTGGGCGCCGAGGGCGTGTTCGTCGGGTCGGGGATCTTCAAGTCGGGCGATCCGGCGCAGCGGGCGGCCGCGATCGTCAAGGCCACCACGTTCTACGACGACCCCGACGTGCTGGCCCGGGTGTCGCGCGGGCTGGGCGAGCCGATGGTGGGTATCAACGTGGAGGAGATCGCGGCTCCGCACCGGCTGGCCGGGCGCGGCTGGTAGACAGACAATCCCGTGGCGATCGAGCAGATCCTCGATCTCGAGCAACTCGAGGTCAACATCTACCGCGGTCGGGTGTTCAGCTCCGAATCCGGCATGTGGCAGCGCACATTCGGCGGCCACGTCGCCGGCCAGTCGCTGGTGTCGGCGGTGCGCACGGTCGACACGCGCTACCTTGTGCACTCATTGCACGGATACTTCCTGCGGCCCGGGGATGCCCAGGCGCCCACCGTGTTTCTCGTCGAACGCCTGCGCGACGGCGGCTCGTTCTGCACGCGTCGAGTGAGCGCGATTCAGCACGGCGAGACGATTTTTTCGATGTCGGCGTCGTTTCAGACCGACCAGAGCGGAATCGAGCATCAGGACGCGATGCCCGCGGCCCCGCCGCCCGATAACCTGCCGGCGCTGACGTCGATGAAGGCGTTCGACGACGCGGGTTTTCGCCAGTTCGAGGAGTGGGACGTACGGGTGGTGCCGCGCGAGAAGCTTGCGCGCCTGCCCGGCAAGGCATCTCAGCAGCAGGTGTGGTTCCGGCACCGCGATCCGCTGCCCGACGACCCGGTGCTGCACATCTGCGCGCTGGCGTATCTGAGCGATCTCACGTTGCTCGGCTCCGCACAGGTGAACCACCTGAGTGAGCGCTCGCATCTCCAGGTGGCCTCGCTGGATCACGCGATGTGGTTCATGCGCCCCTTCCGTGCCGACGAGTGGCTGCTCTACGACCAGTCGTCGCCGTCGGCGTGCGGGGGGCGGGCGCTGACGCAGGGCAAGTTGTTCACTCAGTCCGGCGAGATGGTGGCGGCGGTCATGCAGGAAGGCCTGACCCGCTTCAAGCGCGATTTCACGTCGCCACGCGGGTGAGCGGAACACGCGTCGGCGTACTGGCCCTGCAGGGCGACACCCGCGAACACCTTGCGGCGCTGCACGAGGCCGGAGCCGAGGCGACGACGGTGCGCCGGCGCGCCGAACTCGATGCCGTGGACGCGCTGGTGATCCCGGGCGGTGAGTCGACCACGATGAGCCATCTGCTGGCGGAGTTCGAGTTGCTCGAGCCACTTCGTGGGCGCGTCGCCGACGGCATGCCGGTGTACGGAAGCTGTGCGGGAATGATCCTGCTGGCCACCGAGATCGTCGACGCCGGCGCCGTCGGCCGCCGGGCGCTGCCGCTGCGGGGGATCGACATGACGGTGCGGCGCAACGCCTTCGGTCGTCAGGTCGACTCGTTCGAGGAGGACGTTGCGTTCGTGGGGCT
>JAFAWC010000099.1 GCA_019242135.1 Mycobacteriaceae bacterium
CATGTGCAGGGCCAGCGCTCCGCCGATCACCTCAGCCAGGTCGGTCGCCATCGCCACCAGCTCGGCTTGCGCCCAGAAGGCGAGCCGGGTGGGCTGGCGCATTCGTTCGCCGACCGCTTCCGGCAGCGACCGGCCGGTGACCAGGCCCAGCTTTGCCGACAGGTACTGTACGAGGGCCGCCATCGCGTTCGCGAGCACGATCACCCACACCAGGAGGAAGCCGAATTCGGCGCCCGCGCTGACGTTCGCGGCGACGTTGCCGGGATCGACGTAGGCGATGGCCGCCACGAATGCGGGTCCGAGCAGATACCAGCTGGGGCGCAGCGCGCCACGGGTCCGCGAAACCGCCAACGTCCCTCCCGCATTCCGGGTATGCGAATAGGAAAGTTAGGTTAGCCGAAACCGTGCGCGGGCGCGAGGACCCTCAGATGCCGAGCCCGCCCAGGCTGATCGTGATGCCGTTACCCCAGAAGGGCCAGCCAAACGGATAGGTGTTGCTGTTGTACCCCGGCGTCGTGTTGATCTGGGCATTGCCCGGCCGCTCGCACTGCGTGGTGGTGGGTCCGGTGTTCGTGCACTGGGGGATGGCGGCGGCCGGAGCGGCGGCGGCGATACCGATCACGACGCCCGCGGCCGCGGTGATGACGGCAAGAGACGGTATGGCTGCCGACATGGTGATCGATTCGTTGCAGGGGCGCCTACGCCTAGCGTACGCCCCCGGGGAGGGCCCAGGCGCCCGTCCCGAATGTCGGGTAACCCGGGAAAAGCCAGGGTTGTTCCAGAAACGGGCCGGGGGTCGCGATCGGGTTCGGCGAGCTGTTGATCGATGTGTGGGTGCCCCGCTCGCATTGCATCGTCCAGGGTGCGATCACGCCGCAGTCGGGCAGCGCCGCGGCGGCAGGCGCAGTGAGGACGGCGATCCCGATCGCCGCGATCATGGCGGCCGCGAGCCGGCCCGCACGGTGCATGACGCCCCGGTTAGCGACTACCCTCGCCGAACGGCACGGCATACGGACCCGGGTACGCCCCGCCGAACGTCTCGTCCCAGTACGGCAACGTGAAATCGCCCACCGACGGGCTGTCGTTGATCTGCACGTTGCCCGGGGTTGAGCACACGGTGTCACCGCCGGTGTTGGTGCATGTCGGGTCGGCGGTGGCGGCGGGAGCGCCGAGCAGCGCGCCGACCGCGCCTGCGGCCATGAGGTACCGGAACCGAATTCGCATGGGCGTCCTTTCGATAGCCTCAGTCGTTAGGGAGAATACAGCCCTCTGCCGGTGACCAGCGGCAAATCAAGGGTGGTGCGAATGCCCGGCTCGGCAGCCACCACGGCCGGGATCGCGTTGACGACGCGCATCGCGGTCGCGACCAGCCCGGCGTGGTTGTGGTCGCCGTTGGGACTGCTCAGGCACAGGTCCATCGCATAGGACGGCTCGCCGGTGATCTCGATGCGGTACGAGCCGCCGGGCTGGGCCGGCTGCGGCCAGGAGGGGCAGAGATCCTCGCGCAGCCGTGTCACGTGCTCCAGCACGACCGCGGGCCGTTCGTCGACCAAACCCCGCACCTCGAATCGCAGCGCGGCGGCGGTGCCCTTGGCGATGAAGCCGGAGGCGATGTGGAAATCCTCCGGCGCGGGTTCGCGGTAGTACACCTCGACGATCTCGTCGAGCGCGATGCCGAGTCCTGCCGCGAGCTGACGCACCACTGAGCCCCAGGCCATGCTTAATACCATGGGCTGCAACAGGATCGGTGTCTCGTCCATTGGTTTGCCGAAACCCATGATGTCGAACATCACCGTTGCGCTGTCATACGTCGCGTAGTCGACGATCTCCATGCAGCGCACCTGCTCGATGCGTCCGCAGGTGCCAGCCAGCGCCAGTGGCAGCAGGTCGTTGGCGAAGCCGGGGTCGATGCCGTTCACGAACACACTCGAATTACCTTGCTGGGTGGCATCTTCCAAGGGCGTGATGAGCTCGTCCGGGATGACCTGCCAGGGGTACTGCAAAAACACCGGTCCGCTGCCGACGACGTTGATGCCCGCCGCCAGTAGTCGGCGGTAGTCTTCCAGCGCGTCGGGCAGCCGGTTGTCGGCCAGCGCTGTGTACACCGCGCAGTCAGGTTGTGTGTCAATGACTTCCGCGAGGTCGTTGGTGGCGATGATGCCGGTCGGCGTGTGCAGTCCGGCCAGCTCGCCCGCATCCCGGCCGGCTTTGGCGTCTGACGACACCCACAGCGCGGCCAGCTCGAACCCCGGGTTCGCGAGGACCCCGGCCAGCGCATGCCGGCCGACGTTGCCGGTTCCGATCTGGGCGACCCTGATTGCCATCGATACGTCCTTAAAGGTCGGGGATGGGAAGCTCGAGGTTGGGCATGATGAGGCCGCCGTCCACCTCGAGCGTCTTTCCGGTCAGATAGGCACCCGCGGGTGACGCCAAATACAAAGCAGCGGCTGCGATGTCGGCGGGCTCACCCAGTCGGCGCATCGGAGTTGCCGTCTCCAGCGCAGTGCGCATCTCGTCGTTGCTGGCCACGATGTCCAGGGCGGAGGTCAGGATGGAGCCGGGTGCGATCGCATTGACCCGGATTCGTGGGCACAGGTCCAGCGCGGCCAGCCGCGTGTAGTGCGCGAGCGCGGCCTTGGCGGTGCCGTACGCGGCGAATCCTCGGCCGGCCAGCCGGCCCATGGTGGAGGTGATGTTGATGACGCTGCCGCCGCCGGAGTGCTCGAGCATCAGCGGCACCGCCGCCGTCGTCAAAGCGTGCGCGGTGCCGACATTGAACGTGAACGCGTCCTTCAAATCCTTTGTGCTGGTGTTCAACAGCACGTTCGGCATGGTGCCGCCGACGTTGTTGACGACGATGTCCAGCCGACTGAACACCTCGACGGCGGTTTTTGCCAGCGTGGCCGTCGCGTCCGGGTGGGCGAGGTCGGCGGCGACGACGTGTGCGCGCCGGCCCAGCCCAGCCACCTGTTCGGCGACGCCGTCGAGTTCGCTCTGGGTACGCGACGAGATCACCACATCGGCGCCGGCCTCGGCGAAGGCCAGTGCGATGGCCGCACCGAGTCCGCGCCCGGCGCCCGTGATAACTGCTACCTGATCGTCAAGCCGGAATCTGTCGAGGATCACCCGGGCAGACTAACCTCACCGGAGCCGACCGGAATGTCCGGACCGGCGCTCGGGGCGCTGTTCTGGCCCAGCACGGAGTCCAGCACATCGAGCACGGTGGGGTCGGGTGTCACCGGGTCGTCTGCCCGCGCGGTGGCCGGTGCCGCCATCGCCGCAACCGCGATCGCCGCCACGATTCCGGTCGCGGCCCGGCGCGATCTGCTCATGACCGCTTCCCCGCGGTCTTCTTCGCCGGCGCTTTCTTGGCTGGCGCTTTCTTGGCTGGCGCTTTCTTCGCCGGCGCCTTCTTGGCGGGTGTCTTCTTGGCCGCCCCCGAGCGCCTACTGGGCGCCGCGCCGGATTCGGCGCGGCGCTTGCGCACGCTCGCCTCCAGCTTGGCCAGCAGGTCGGACACGTCGTCGCTGACGTCGAGCTCCTTCGGCTGCTCCTCTGTGGGGAATGCCTCGCCGCCTTCGAGTTTGGCCTCGATCAGTTCGTGCAGCTGCTCTTGGTAATCGTCACGGAACTGGTCGGGATTGAAATCCTCGGCCATCGAATCCACCACCTGCTCGGCCATTTTCAGCTCGGCAGGTTTGATGTCGACCTTCGTGTCCAGCGACGGGAAGTCGGGTTCCCGGATCTCGTCGGGCCACAGCAGCGTGTGCACGACCATGACATCGCGCTTACTGAAATCCTTGATCCGCAGCGCCGCCAGCCGCGTCTTGTTGCGCAACGCGAAGTGCACGATCGCCACCCGTTCGGTGTTGGCGAGTGTCTTGGCGAGCAGCACATAGGATTTCGTCGACTTTGAGTCGGGCTCAAGGTAATAGCTGCGGTCGTACATCAGCGGGTCGAGGTCATTCGCCGGGACGAACTCGATCACCTCGATCTCGCGGCTGCGTTCCTCGGGGAGGGTGTCGAGGTCCTCGTCGGTGATGATCACGGTCTGGCCGTTGTCGGACTCGTACGCGCGCGCGATGTCCCGGTAGTCCACGACCTCTCCGCATACCTCGCACACGCGCTTGTATCGGATCCTGCCGTGGTCCTTGGCATGGACCTGGTGGAACTTGACGTCGTGGTCCTCGGTCGCGCTGTAGACCTTGACCGGCACGTTCACCAGGCCGAAGGAAAGCGAGCCCTTCCAGATGGAGCGCATACCGCCAGTGTCCCTCCATTTCCCGCGAAATGCCCGTTTCGCGGCTCCGAGCTCACAATTACTCGGCAAAACGTCGATCTGAACAGCCGTATACGGTGGAAGCACGCCCAACGCCGACGAAAAGGGTACCCGGCTCGCATGGCCCGCACACCGCACGTCTGGCCCCCGGAGGGGGAACCGGGACCGCACGTGCGGCTGACGAACGCCGACAAGGTGCTCTACCCGGCGACCGGCACCACGAAAGAAGAGGTGTTCGGTTACTACACCGCGATCGCGGAGTACATGCTTCCTCACATCGCCGGTCGGCCCGCGACCCGCAAGCGGTGGCCGAACGGTGTCGAGGAATCCTCGTTCTTCGAAAAGCAGCTCGCTGAGTCGGCACCCGACTGGCTCACTCGGGAAAGCGTGACGCATCGGTCGGGCACCACCACGTACCCGATCATCGACAGCCCGGCGGCCGTGGCATGGATCGCTCAGCAGGCAGCGTTGGAAGTCCATGTGCCGCAATGGCGGTTCGTGGCCGATGAAGTGGGTCCAGCGACCCGCCTGGTGTTCGACCTGGACCCCGGGCCGGGTGTGCCGATGACGCAGCTCGCGGACGTGGCGCGCACGATCCGAGACATGTTGGCCGACATCGGGCTCAGCACCTATCCGGTAACCAGCGGAAGCAAGGGCCTGCATCTGTATGTGCCGCTGGACCAACCGGTCAGCTCGGCCGGCGCCACGACGCTGGCCAAGAAGGTGGCACAACAGCTCGAGCAGGCCTCACCGACGCTGATCACCTCGACGATGACGAAAAGCGTTCGGGCAGGAAAGGTTTTCGTCGACTGGAGCCAGAACAGCGCGTCAAAGACCACGATCGCGCCCTACTCGCTGCGGGGCCGGCCCGAGCCGACGGTCGCGGCCCCGCGCAGGTGGGCGGAGCTCGACGATCCCAATCTGCGCCATCTGCGATTCGACGAGGTCCTCGAGCGCGTCGCCAGGGACGGCGACCTGCTTGCGCCGCTGGACGCGGACGGCCGTGGAACCGACCGGCTGACGACCTACCGCCGCAAGCGCGACGCGTCGAAAACCCCTGAGCCGGTGCCGGTATCGGCGCCCAGCGCCAGCAGCAACAACCGCTTCGTCATTCAAGAACACCACGCGCGGCGGCTGCACTACGACTTGCGGCTCGAACGAGACGGAGTGCTGGTCAGCTGGGCGGTTCCGAAGAACCTGCCCGACACCCCGGCGGTGAATCACCTCGCCGTGCATACCGAGGACCATCCACTGGAGTACTTGACGTTCCAGGGCACGATTCCAAAGGGGGAATACGGCGCAGGCAAAATGGTGGTCTGGGATTCCGGCACTTACGAGGCGGAGAAGTTCCGCGACAACGAAGTCGTCATGACGCTGTACGGGCAGCGAATCTCAGGCCGTTACGCGCTGATTCAGACCAACGGCGACCAGTGGCTCGCGCACCGCATGAAGGAGCAGGAGTCGCCAACCGTCAGAGACATGGCGCCGATGCTCGCCACGTTGGGATCTGTGGACAACCTCAGCCACACCGAATGGGCGTTCGACGGCAAATGGGACGGTTATCGGCTGCTGCTCGAGGCTGACCACGGGCGGATGTGCCTGCAATCGCGCAGCGGTCGCGACGTCACTCAGGAATATCCCGGCCTGCAGTCGGTGGCCGACGCGCTGGCCGATCACCACGCGATACTCGACGGTGAAGTGGTCGCGCTCGACGGGTCCGGAGTGCCGAGCTTCGGCGAGATGCAGAATCGCGCGCGCGCGACGCGCATCGAGTTCTGGGCATTCGACGTGCTGCAACTCGATGGCAGATCGCTGGTGCAGGCGAAGTATCGCGATCGGCGCCGCGTTTTGGAGGCGCTGGCCGCCG
>JAFAWC010000108.1 GCA_019242135.1 Mycobacteriaceae bacterium
CGGCGCGGATGCCATCGATGTGTTCTCCAGTCCGGTCGGCGGGGGCGGTGCGCTCGGCCGGCTCTTTCAGAAAATGCTGGGTGTGGTCCGCCATCTCGGCGAGGGCGGGTTGCCGGGCGCAGACACGCCTACCCACCGGACGACGACGGGCACCCAGGGCGGCGGCACCGCCGTGGCCTCGGCCGCACGGACGCCAGTGTTTGATGTCGATGCCGACGAGCACCATGGCGTGAAATACCCGGAGTGGGATGCACATCGGCACCGGTATCGGTCCGATTGGTGCACGGTGCAGGAGGTTGAGCCGCGCGTCAGGGCCGACGACGCCGCACTCGGCGTATCGGAGGCCCGCGGGCTGCGCCGCCCGCTTGCCCGCCTAGGGCTGGGCCTTGATCGGCGCCGTCGCCAGTCCCAGGGCGATGACATCGACATCGACGCGGCGGTGGAGGCGCGTGTCGAGGTCATCGCCGGCTCGGCCCCCGACGAGGCGGTCTACATCGACACCGTGCGCTGCCGGCGCGACCTCGCGGTGCTGATTCTGCTTGACACCTCCGGCTCGGTGGGGGAGCCCGGCGCGGACGGTCAGACAGTGCATGAACAGCAGCGCGCCGCGGCCGCCGCGCTCACGGTCGCACTTCACGATCTGGGGGACCGGGTCAGTCTCTACGCTTTTCGCTCCCATGGCCGAGCGGCGGTCAAGATGCTGCCGGTCAAGCGTTTCGACGATGACCTCGACACGTCCGTCATGCGGCGCCTGCGGGGCCTGACGCCGGGCGCCTACTCGCGCCTGGGCGCGGCCATCCGGCACGGGACCGCCGTGCTGGATCGCCACGGTGGCACGCCGCGGCGGCTGCTTGTCGTGCTCTCCGACGGATTGGCGTACGACCACGGCTACGAACGGCTCTACGGTGCAGCGGATGCCCGCCGGGCGCTCGCCGAAGCGCGCCGCGGCGGCACCGGCTGCGTCTGTCTGACGATCGGTGCCAGCACCGACTCCGAGGACCTGCGCCGGGTCTTCGGCAGCGCTGCGCACGCGACGATCCCCCGGGTAGCGCAGCTCCCGAAGATGGTGGGACCGCTGTTCCAGTCGGCGTTAAGTTCGGCGGAGTCGCGACGGCGACGACATCAGGCTGCGGAGTCGCGACGGCGACGGACGTTAGACCAAATATCTGTTCACCGCTAAGCTGCAGCGAGGACGGAAGGGATTCGATGGCTAGTAGCGGCGTCCGCCCGTTTTATGTTCCGATCGGCAACGAGGAAAGGGTCTTCAAGGCGGCGTTCCGGCAGGGGTTGTCGATCGTGCTGAAGGGGCCGACCGGGTGCGGCAAGACCCGTTTCGTCGAAGCGATGGCCTATGACCTTGAGCGTCCGCTGATCACGGTGGCCTGCCATGACGATCTGACCACCGCCGATCTGGTGGGGCGGTTTCTTCTGCGGGGCGGCGAGACGGAATGGGTCGACGGTCCGTTGACTCGGGCCGTTCGGGAGGGTGCCATCTGCTACCTCGACGAGGTGGTCGAGGCCCGCCAGGACACGACGGTCGTGCTGCATCCTCTCGGCGATTACCGCCGCCAGCTTCCGATCGAACGACTCGGGATAACTCTCGATGCCGCGCCCGGCTTCTGTCTGGTCGTCTCCTACAACCCGGGCTATCAGAGCGTTCTGAAGGACCTGAAGGATTCCACCCGCCAGCGCATGGTCGCCATCGAGTTCGGCTTCCCGGCCCCCGACGTCGAAGAGAAGATCGTGGCATCGGAGGCGGGTATCGCCCAGGCCGGCGCGGCAGAGCTCGTCCGGTTCGGCCAAGCGATCCGCCGCCTCGAAACGGCGGGCCTGCGCGAGGTGGCGTCCACCCGCGTGCTCATCGCCGCCGGCCGGCTGATCGCCGAAGGGTTGAGCCCGCGCGAGGCCGCCCGGGCGGCGATCGCCGCGACGCTGACGGACGACTCCGCGGTCATCGGCGGCCTCGTCGAGATGATCGACGTCTACCTCGCAGAGCAGCCGGCCGGAGCTTCGTTCATTGACGATGCCGGGGACCGACGATAAGGTTCCGAACAAATATTAGGTTAGCGTGGGACTACGCCAGCGGAGGTGAGATGGCCTACGAAAGCACCGCCGAGCCGATCAAGGTCGGCTATCTGATGGACTTCAAACTGCCGGAAGGCTACCCCCAGGAAATGCGGGACGACCTGACCCGGCCGTTCGATCTGATCTTCGGCGAGGCCCTCGAGCAAGGCGCCATCGACCGGCCGATCGAAGTCGTCTACCGGGAAGTCGAGGGGCTGCCCAAGGGAACGGTCAAGGCGGTGATCGACGCCTACGGCGAGCTCGTCGACGAAGGCTGCCTTGTCGTGTTCGGGCCGCACATCACCGACAACTGCGTTCCCGCGCGCGAGGCGATCCAGGACCGCTTCCGGGTCCCGGGAATCAGCGTCACCGGTACCGACGACTGGCTGGGCGAATGGACGTTCTCGTTCCCGCAGGGGTCGATGACCGACGAACCGATCTTCTGGTCGGACCTGCTTGCCAAGCGCGGCCACACCGAAGTGGGCGTGCTCGTCGAACAGTCCCTGGTGGGGGAGAGCTATCTCAAGAACTTCCGGAATGCGTGTCGGCGCAAAAACATTCGGATCGTGGCCGAGGCGCCGATCGCGCAGACCGCCCACGACATCAATGACGCGGTGCGCACCCTGCACGAGGCGAAAGCACAGGCGATCGTGCACATGGGCTTCGGTTTCGGCATCGTATTCATCAACCCCGCTCTGGACGCGCTCTCCTGGGATCCGCCGCGGTTCACCTCCACGGCGTTTCAGAATGCGTGGATCAACCCGGTGCTGTGGAACGCGTTTATGGGATGGACGGGAAACGACCAGTACGACGAGGCAAATCCGGTCGGCCAGGGGTTTTTGGACCGATTCGAGGCGGCCTACGCCCGGCGTCCGCAGTATTGCGTGCCCGTCGTCAACTGCGATGTCGCCACCACGCTGGTGCGGGCGTTGAGCGACGCCCACCCGCTGAGCCCCCGCGGCGTCAAAGAAGCGCTCGAACGGGTGAAGATGATGCCCGCCGCGTCGGGTGCTCCGGGCACCCGGGTGTCGTTCGGGAAGTGGACGCGTCGGGCATGGATGGGCGCGGGTTACCTCGTGGCTCGCGAGTTGGATGCCGACGGCGTCAACTCCCACCTTGTCGACCGCTTTGGTGCGGAATAGCTCGTGACGACCGAACAGATCCAGCCGCCGACCGACGCGCGGACAGGCGAGCCGACGAAGCGCCCGCTTTGGTCGTGGCTGGCGCTTGCCGTGGCGCTTGGGTTGGTGTGCGTCGTCGGCTATTTCGCGCGGACAGGGGCGGTGTCGCCGCGCATCCGCAACCCGCTGGTGACCGGATCACCGCGGCCGGTGAGCTACCTTTTTGGTTGGCAAAGCTCCACGTGGGTCACGGTCAATCAGATCGGCACCGTCATCGCGATGGCGATCATTGTCGTTGTCTTCGTCATCGCCTGGCGGCGCTATCCCGCCCACCCTGTCCTTCTGATGGTGATGGTCACGACCATCATCGTGTGGCAGGACCCCATCATGAACTGGGCACCGTATGCGGTCTACAACCCGCAGCTGTGGCACTGGCCCGAAGACTGGCCGCTGGTGTCGTTGTCGCCCACCGTCGAACCGTTCGTCGTCTTCGGCTACGCGATGTTCTACGCCACCCCGTACTTCCCGGCGATCTGGGCCCTGCGCCGCATCCAGGCGCGCAGGCCCGTCGATTCATTCGTGTGGCGCCACCCGCTAATCAGCCTGGCCGGGTTGATCTTGGTGTTCGGTTTCATCTTCGATGCGTTCCTTGAGATTTCGATGATCCGCACCGGACTCTACATCTACGACCAGGTGATTCCGTTCGGCTCGCTGTTCACCGGCACCCCGTTCCAGTTCCCGCTGCTGTGGGAGTCGCTGTCGGTCACGTTCGTGATGATCCCGGCGGGCGTGCTGGTGTATCGCGACGACACCGGCCGCACGGTCGCCGAGAAGCTGGCCCAGCGGGCGCGTATCTTCGTGGGACGACCGGCGCTGGGCACGTTCGTCGTGTTGCTGGTGATCCTCAACGCCGCCTACTTCTTTGCCTACGGCGGATGGTTCACCGTGATCAAGTGGTCACGCACCGCCACCTCCGTCGCCTGCCCGTGGCCCTATCCCGAGGCCAAAGTCTATGACCCGCAGGGCTTCTACGAGCGCAACGGTGCGCCCGGACCGTATTCCGTCGGTATCTGGTCCACCTGGATGAGCGCTCAGCCCGCGGGACGTCCGAACGTGCAACCGCCTAGCGAAGGGCAAGACGGCGGGAGGTGCGCACCCAGCCATGGATGAGCCGCGCAGCGTGGTCATCACCGGCGCCTCACGGGGACTGGGCTTCGCCTCGGCTGTTCACCTGTACTCGACGGGGTGGCGGGTGCTCGCGGCGATGCGCGCACAAGATGAGTGCATGCCACGGCTGCGGGCAGCTGCCGGCGCCTCGCCCGACGATCCACGGCTGAGCTGCGTGCAACTCGAGCTGCTCGACCCGGCATCCATCGCGGCCGCCGCCAAGACGATCGAAGAGACCGTCGGCGGTCCGGACGTGCTGATTCACAACGCCGGGATCTCGGCCGCCGGTATGGTCGAAGAGGTCCCGATCAGCTTGTGGGAGCAGATGTTCGCGACCCATCTCTTCGGTCCGGTCGCGCTGACCCAGGCGCTGCTGCCGTCGATGCGGGCCGCCGGGCGCGGCCGGATCGTGCTGATCTCCAGTCAAGGCGGAGTGCGCGGCATGCCGGCCATCGCAGCGTATTCGGCCGCGAAAGGTGCGCTGGAGCGGTGGGGGGAGTCGATGGCGGGCGAAATCGCACCGTTCGGGCTCGGGGTGACCGTCGTGGTGACAGGAACGTTCGACACCGACATCATCACCGACGCGGGCACATCGGACTACCGCGACTTCGACGGCCCGTACCGGGGCCTTCACACCAGCATCGACCGCCGGGGCCGCGCGGCGATGCGTCTGGCGAACTCCCCGCAGCGATTCGCGCGCCGGCTGGCCAAGGTAATCGACGACGACCAATCACCGTTCGCGCGGCACGCGATCGGCCCCGACGCGCGCATGCTGCTCATCGCCAGCCGCGTCCTGCCCAGCGCAGCGCTGCACCAAATCACCCGAATCGCGATGGGTATCCCGCGCGCCAACGCCGCCGCTTCAGAAAGGAAAAACCATGGCTGAGACTGCACAAATCGGCTTCGAGCCGCGAATGCTCATCGACGGCAACCTTGTCGACGGACAGGCGGGCACGTTCGCCAACATCAACCCCGCCACCGAGGAGGTGATCGGGTCGGTCGCCGACGCGTCTACGGCCGACATGCACCAAGCGATCGATGCCGCTCGGCGCGCCTTCGACGACACCGACTGGTCCCGCAACCACGAGTTCCGCAAGCGCTGCCTGGAACAATTCCAGGGGGCGCTGGAGGCCGAACGCGAAGCGCTGCGCGAAGAACTGATCCTGGAAGCGGGCTGTCCGCGGGCGGTCACCTTTGGGCCGCAACTCGATGCGCCGCTGGCCGATGCGCTGCGGTATCCGGTCAAGCTGATCGACGAATATCCGTGGGAGACGAACCTTGGCGACGCGTTCGTGTCGCTGACCGGGCAGATGACCACCCGCAAGGTGTGGCGCGAACCGGTCGGGGTGGTCGGGGCGATCGTGCCGTGGAATTTCCCGTTCGAGGTGACCATCCACAAGCTGGCTCAGGCGCTGGCCACCGGCAACACCGTGGTATTGAAACCCGCGCCGGACACCCCGTTCAACGCCACCCGGCTCGGCCGCATCATCGCCGAATCGACTGACATCCCAGCAGGAGTCGTCAACGTCGTCACCGCATCCGATCACCTGGTCGGCGAGGAGCTCACGCTGTCGCCGAAGGTCGACCTGATCTCGTTCACCGGGTCGACGGCGGTCGGCAAGCGGATCATGGAGAAGGGCGCCGCGACCATGAAGCGGTTGTTCCTCGAACTCGGCGGCAAGTCGGCGACGATCGTGTTGGAGGACGCGGACTTCGCGCTGGCATGTGCGATCGGCATCGCGCCCTGCATGCACGCCGGGCAGGGCTGCGCCAACCCGACACGGTTGCTGCTGCCACGGTCGCGCTACGACGAGGGCGTGGCGATCCTCAAGGCGATGTACGAGAACATCGCGCCGGGCGACCCTCAGGACCCGGCCACCCTGTGCGGTCCGGTGATCTCGGACAAGCAGCGCCAGCGCGTGCTGGGCTATATCGGCAAGGGCATCGACGAGGGCGCGACCTGCCTGGTCGGGGGCACCGACGCACCCGCGGGATCAGGCAAGGGTTTCTGGGTCAGACCAACGCTTTTCGTCAACGTGGACAACTCGATGACGATCGCCCAGGAGGAAATCTTCGGCCCGGTCCTGTCGGTCATCGCGTTCGACGACGAGGACGACGCGATCCGCATCGCCAACGACAGCGTGTACGGATTGGCCGGCAACGTGATGTCGGGTTCCGTTGAGCACTCCGTGGCCGTCGCCCGCCGCCTTCGGGCCGGTTTCATCGGACTCAACGGCACCGCACCCTACGGCGCGGACACTCCGTTCGGCGGCTACAAGGCCAGCGGCGTCGGACGCCAAAACGGAGTCGCCGGATTCGACCAGTACACCGAGATCAAATCCGTCGCCTACCCGGCCGGATGAAGGAGCCTGCCTAATGCAACTTTTCGATGACCTCGAGGACTTCGGGGCGTTCGACGACGCTGTCTCCGGTGACGTCCGCGACCCCTACACCGAGCTCGCCCGATTACGACGCGAGGAACCCGTGCAGCGCATCGACATGTCGGCGATGCCCGGCGAGGAGGGCAAGCCGGTGTTCATCGTGTACCGCTTCGAGGAGGTCCAGCAGATGCTGCGGGACAACGAGACCTTCTCGTCGGCGATCATCATCGCCGCGTTCGGCGATGTGCTCGGCGAGCACGTGATGCTCGGTATGGACGAACCCGAACACGGTCGGCACCGGTCTTTGGTGTCAAAGGCGTTCTCCCAGAAGGCATTGGCGCGCTGGGAGGACGAATTGGTTAGCCGAGTCGGCAATGAGCTGATCGACGGGTTCGTCGGCCGGGGCCGGGCGGATCTGGTCAAGGAGTTCACGTTTCCCTATCCCACCCAGATCATCGCCGGCCTGCTCGGCCTGCCGCGTGAGGACTATCCGCAGTTTCAGCGATGGTCGATCTCGCTGCTGTCCTTCACCGTCAATCCAGAGCGCGGGCGG
>JAFAWC010000523.1 GCA_019242135.1 Mycobacteriaceae bacterium
CGGGAGGGGCGACCCGCTCGACGAGGGCACGGACCGATTCGGCCAGATCTTTGTGTTCGGGAGTGATCGCAATGGGCATGACGTCGTTGCCTTCCCTCGAATAACCGGTGGGTTGGGAATGAGGTTACCCGTTGACGACGTGGGCCAACTCAACACCGTCGCGCAGCCGGACGCAGTTATCGACGGCCATCGTCAGATACCGCCGCATCGTGTCGGCGGTGTACCAGGTGACGTGCGGGGTGACGACGACGTTGGTCAGGCTCAACAGGGGATTGTCGGCCGGCACGGGCTCGACGGCGAAGACGTCGAGCCCCGCCGCGGCCAGCCCGCCGTCGCGCAGCGCGTCGACCAAGGCGGCTTCGTCGACGATCGGCCCACGCGAGGTGTTGACCAGCACCGCGTCTTTCTTCATGTTCGTCAGCGCGGCGCGGTCGATCAGGCCGGCCGTCGCCTCGGTGAGCGGCAGGTGCAGCGACACGATGTCGGCGTTGGCCAGCATCGCGCCCAGCGGGCGCCACCCCGCGGTCCCGTCGTCGGCCGTGCTGGTGTGCAGCACGGTGGCGCCCATCGCCGCGACGATGGTCTCCACCCTCCGCGCGATGTTTCCGTACCCGACCAAACCGACTGTGCAGCCGGCGATGTCGCGCACGGTCTCGCCGAGCGAGGGATCGGTCGGCCACCCGGCGCCGGTCCGGGTGGCGCCGTCCAACTCGACCAGCCGGCGCAGCGCGGCCAGCATCAGCAGGACAGCACCCTCGGCGACTGAGGGCGCGTTGGCGCCGGGCATGTTGGCCACCGCGACGCCGAGCGACGTCGCTGCGGCCACATCGATGGTGTTCACGCCGGCGCCGAGCTTGTGCACCAATCTGAGCCGCCGCGCCTGCTGCAGGTCGGACGCCGACAGCGGCCGCAGCACGTGCCAAATCACCTCGGCGTCGGGCAGCTCTCGGTAGAACGTGTCGTCATCGTCCTCGGCGCAGTACCGCGCGTCCAACCAATCGGCATGAGGAGCAAGGAAATTCAAAACCTTCTCGCCGGGCAAAAAGTGGGCGAGGACTCTCACTTGAACCGTTTGGCGATCCACTTGGTGATGGTATCCGCCTGCTCGCTGCGCGCACCCGGGGTGGTGAAATAGTGGTCGGTGTCGATCGACGTCAAGGTCCGGTCGGTGCCAGCCAGCGCGTCGTAGATGCGGCGCGCATCCGACGGGAACACGCCGGTGTCCTGGTCGGCGTTGATCACGAGTGCCGGGACATTGATCCGGGCCAGGTGCGGTTCAGCGCGGGTCTGGGCGCACCGAAGGCTCCACATGCCCAGCCAGTTGCGCAAGGTGCATGCGGCGGCGATGCCGTGGGCCGAGCGGTTGGCCTTCGCCGGATCACCGGCATAGCACAAATTCGGCGATCGCTTCGTCGGTTCCAGGGTGGGATCCACCATCCGCGGATCGGCCCACGTGCGCATCACGGTGAAGGGCCGGTCGGAAAACCCGGCGGCGCTTACGCGTTTGGTCTCGCTCTCGACCCAGTCCGTGATCGCGTGATTGCGGGCGACTTGCGCGGCACGGTAGCGGTCGACGAACTCCGGCGCGAACGGCGTCCCGTTGCGGGGGTCGAAGATGTCGAGCTCCGGATCGGTTGCGACGGGGTCGTTCTCGTCGACCACTGCGCCGTCCATCCATGCGGTGAGCACATCGGGCCGGCCGGGGTGCGCGGCGCTGGCCACGTACCCGTCGGCAGCTGGCAGCTCATTGAGGCCCGCCGCCGGCCGCATGCCCGCCAACGGTCTCACGTTCGGCTCGGTGGCTTGCGACTGATAAGCCGCCATCAGCGAACCGCCGCCCGAATTGCCAAGCAGCACGATCGTTTCAACGCCTTGCACTTCGCGCAACCACCGCAGTCCGACGCCGATGTCCACCAGCGCGTGGTCGAGGAGAAAACTGCTCTCGAAGCCACGGAACCGAGTGTTCCAGCCGAGGAACCCGATGCCGCGGGTGGCCATGTAGTCGGCGAGATAGTGCTCGGAGAAGTCGATCTGGTAATGCGTGGCGATCATCGCAATCTTCGGCTTGCGTCCCACCCCGCGGTGATAGATGCCCTGGCAGGGATGCCCGCCGGCGCCGGCGCGTCGGGCGGTGGACGACGGCAGCCCAACGAACTCGCGGATCACTCCTGGTGGTGCGGCCGCGTCGGGATCGCGTTGCGACGTCACCGTTCTCCTTCGGTCGGCAAACGACCATTGAGCGCAATCTGAACCTGATGTTAGATTCGGTTCCGGCTCTTGAGAAGGGCCAGGGGAGACGGAAATGATCAAGCCACAGAACACCAACAGCGAATTCGCACTCAGCGGGATCAATCACGTCGCACTGGTCTGCGCCGACATGGAGCGAACCGTCGACTTCTACAGCAACGTTCTCGGGATGCCGTTGATCAAGGCGCTCGACCTGCCCGGCGGAGTGGGTCAGCACTTCTTCTTCGACGCCGGCAACGGGGACTGCGTCGCGTTCTTCTGGTTTCGCGATGCGCCCGACGCGATGCCGGGCATCTCGGCGCCCCGCCACATCCCGGGCATCGGCGACATCGTCAGCGCCGTCAGCTCGATGAATCATCTGTCGTTCCATGTGCCCGCTGAGAAATTCGACGAGTATCGCCAGGCGCTGAAGGACAAGGGCGTGCGCGTCGGGCCGGTGCTCAACCACGACGAGAGCGAGTCGCAGGTCGCGGCCGAGCTGCATCCGGGGGTGTACGTACGGTCGTTCTACTTCCACGACCCCGACGGCATCACCCTCGAATTCGCCTGTTGGACCAAAGAATTCGGGGAAGCCGACGTCAAGACGAAGGCGAAGACCGCTGCTGACCGCCGGCCTGGCGTGCCGGCGTAACCGTCCGGGCGCCGGGCGGGTAGGCGAGCTGGTCGAGTAGCGCGGCCAGGAGGTCGATCAACTCGTCAGGTGTCTTCGCCAGCTGGCCGGCCAGCCACGCGGCGATGACCTGGCCGACGCCTCCTACGGTGAAATGCGAGACCGCCCTGAGGCGGTCGTCCTTGGCCAACTCGAACGTCTGGCTGACGTGCTGCAGCAACAGCATTGCGAGCAGTGTGCTCGACTCGTCGCGCTTGCGGACCACCATGGGATCGGTGAGATCGGCGCTGAACAGC
>JAFAWC010000662.1 GCA_019242135.1 Mycobacteriaceae bacterium
GACGTCATCGAGGTCGGCAAGCTGACCTTCGAGGTTATCCATCTGCGCGGGCATACGCCGGGCTCGGTCGCCCTGGCCCTCACCGGGCCCGCGGCAGGCGGTACTACGCAACTGTTCACCGGTGACTGCCTGTTCCCGGGGGGCGTCGGGCGGACAACAAAACCTGCTGACTTCCAGTCGTTGTTCGAAGGCGTGAAGACGAAAATCTTCGACCGGTTCGGTGATGACACGGTCATCTACCCCGGCCATGGTGACGACACCACGCTCGGCGTTGAGCGGCCGCACCTCGAGGAATGGCGCGTCCGCGGTTGGTAATCGTCGCCGCTGCCCCCACGCCGATGCCGCGGTGGTCAACTCGGGTCGGCCGCCGCCTCCGGTACGTGGCGAGCCACGGTCGCGTCCATGGTTTCCCGAAGTGCGGGTATCTCATCGAGCAACCGAGGCAGATCGTTGCGGTCGATACGCAGGACAACGGCTGGCCCGGTCGTCGTCACCGTCGCATTACGCAGCTTCCCGCGGCGGAGCGAAGATTCACCGATCACCTCACCGGGCCCAACCACGGCAATGCGGTCCTGGCCGACGTATACCCCCGCCTCCCCGCTGAGCAGGATGTAGCAGGCGTCCGACGGGGTCTTCTCATAAATCAGCGGCCACGGCCCGGACGTCGAGCTTCGAACTGACGCTCGGGCGATGCGCTGCAGCTCGTCGTCCGAGAATTTGTCGAATGCGGTGAACTCGCGCAGCCGACCGGCGTCTTCCTTCTGTGCCTTCGCCTCGGCGTCCATAGTGGGCTCCTGATTCGCGATGCGACCCTGACGTCGAGGAGCCTAGCGAATCGACCGTGTTTGCAATTCCGAACGAGCACCGGATCTCGACGGGACTCGCATCCCTGCCCGTCCGGGCTTGACCACTACGTGGTGTGAACGATCAGGACGTCGGTCTTGGCGCGACGGGAAACGTTCGCGGGCACCGATCCGAGAATCCGGCCGGTGATAGTGCTTAGGCCCACGTTGCCGACGACGAGGAGGTCAGCGTGGACCTCCTCGGCCAATTCGACCAGCGCATCGACCGGGGCACCGACGACCGGCTTTTCCTCGACGTCCTTGGCGCCGGCGGCAGTGGCCCGTTCGTGCGCCTCTTTCAGGATCGCGTAGATCGGCGCCGCGCCCGTCGTCTTATAGCCCTCGTCTTTGAGCGCATCGGCCGCCCGCGGATCCTCGTGCTGCGGAAAATACGCCGTTGCGACGAACAGTTTCGCGCCTGATTGGGCCGCAATGAAGCCCGCGCGCTCGACCGCACGCAGCGATGAATCCGAGCCGTCGGTGCCGACCACCACGGTCGTATACGCGCTCATGTACCCTCCAGTCCTCGGTTGCTAGGCCAATCCCAGACCTTAGCCGCTTGGCCAGCAAAAACGGAGAGATTACGGACACAGACGCGCTTTGGGCACGTCGATTTCGTGGCTCTACCGGGCAAAACCTGGGTGGATCGGCGCCCACGCCGACTCGAAAGGTTCCGATCGTCCCCGATCGTCATCGCTAGTCTCGGTGGCGGGGTGATGCCAGTGACCGTGCAGGGGGCCCAGGATTTCGTGCCGGACACGAACGACCTGGCCGACCTCGCCGCCGGAGTGCAGGGGTGCCGCGGCTGCGACCTGTATCAGCACGCGGATCGGGCGGTGTTCGGTGCCGGCTCAGCGTCCGCGCGGATCATGCTCGTCGGCGAGCAGCCCGGTGACCAGGAGGACCGGGCGGGTCTTCCGTTCGTCGGCCCGGCCGGAAAGCTCCTGGACAAAGCGCTTGTCGCCGCCGGCGTCGATCGTGACCAGGTCTATGTCACCAACCCGGTCAAGCACTTTAAATTCACGCGTGTGGGCAAACGGCGAATCCACAAGACCCCCAGCCGTACCGAGGTGGTGGCATGCCGCCCATGGATGATCGCTGAATTGAATGCCGTGCAGCCGGATCTGGTGGTTCTTCTCGGGGCCACTGCGGCAAAATCCCTGTTCGGCAACGATTTCCGTCTCACCGTCCACCGGGGAGAGGCTCTGCGGTTGCCGCGGGACGACAAGGCGGTCCACCTCGACATCGACCCGCAGGTGACGGTGACGGTGCACCCATCATCGGTGCTGCGGGGTCCGCCCGAGGATCGGCAGAAAGCGTTCGAGGCCCTAGTGGGTGACCTTCGGTTCGCGATCGGACTGTTGGGCTGACGGGTCTAGCTGCGCCGGCGGAACAGCGGATAGGCCTGCGGGTTGCCGTGGATGTCGAGCGACGCCGACCAGTGGTAGAGCTGCCAGCCCGCTTCCTCCACGGCTTCGATCGCCTCGGCCCACCCCGGGATCGAGCCCGAGATGTCGTGGTTCGCGGTCGTCGTCAGCGTCGGGGTGAAAATCCAGTGACCGTGCTGCAACGCCCGCTCGGCTTCGATCTTGAGCACCGCTGCTCTGGTGTCTTTGACGGTCGCCATACGCCGGATGATAACGAGCAGACCATTGCGCAAGCGGCAGCGAAACGCCCTAACCCGCCTCGCCGGTATTTAAAGGGTCGTGGTCGGCCGTAAACGCCGCTGTGGCTTCAGTTTCGACGCGCCGACCGGGCCCCGGAAACTGCCCGGCCCGTCACGGCGTCCAGACACCGTACGGAACGAACGGATCGGAGCCGAACGGGACGAACGGATCGGCGCCGCCGATGGTCCGGTCCTGCGGAAGAGTGGCGACAGGTCCTCCGGGGGGCAACGCCACGGTGCCGCGGCTGGTCGGCTCGGCAGGCGCCAGCGTGGGTTGCGTGGCCGGGGTGGGCACCGGTGCCGGGTCGGCGCCGGCCGCGACTGCCGAGGGTGCCGCACCGACGACGGCCGCCGCGGCGCACGAGGCGAGGATGAGACTCATCCGGAAGCTGTTTATTGCCATCGCATTTCCCTTCTTGAGTCGGCAGCGCCGAAGTGTCTTTTAAGCGGCGTCGACATAAGTTGTGCCGCGACGTCTTTGAATAGGCGGTCGGGTTACACCAAGGCCCATTAACAGACGTCTCGCGGCTCAAACACCGTACTGATGATGCGGACCACCAGCGTGCGGAGTCGGTGCGCGGCGGTGACGCGTGACCCTCGAAGCCGTTCGGATTCGTCCACGAGTCCCG
>JAFAWC010000035.1 GCA_019242135.1 Mycobacteriaceae bacterium
GCGAACGCGGTGGACAACGAGGAGGAGATGCTTGAAGCGGTGCGCCACGCGATCGGCGCCGACACACTCGGTTATATTTCGCTGCGGGGGATGATCGCCGCCACCGAACAACCGGCGTCGCGGCTGTGCAGTGCCTGCTTCGACGGCAAGTACCCGATCGATCTGCCGAGCGAAACCGCGTTGGGTAAGAACGTGATCGAGCACATGCTGGCCAACGCCGCACGCGCGGGGGCGCCGATCCGGGCCGAGAACGACAACGTCTCGGCGTTGCGCAGGCCCTAATCCGGCGTTCTCGCCCGGTCCACCACCTCGCGGAACAACTCGCGGAACCTTCTGCGCCGCCGCCTCAACCCTACGTACCAGTACACCCGGCTGGCAATTCCCTTGGGGTAGAGGTCCATTCGCTGATGATAAGCGCTGCCTGGGCCGGAGACGCCGGCTACGCGCATGTGCAGCCACGCGTCGCCTGCCACGCGGGTGTTCTTGCGCAATTGCACCACTTGGCCCGCTTCCGGCCGGATTATCTGCCAATCACGTTGGGCGGAAATGGATTTGACGATGCGCCACAGATGTTCCTCCGTTGCGGGGGTCCATCCGGACCGCTTGATTGTGTAAACGACCGCGCCGGCCCCGTTCGGGTCGCCCGGCGCCAGCTCCGACGGCGCATTGGGCCACGGCTTCTCGACGGCCCCGTCGGTGATTCTGTTGAGCGCCAACGACACCGCGTCCCGATAGCCCGTCAGTCCGCCTACTGGGGGCGCGATGAGCGTGTCGATGTCATGGTTGTCCATCACCGCGGTGCAACGCAGCGATTCGACCAGCCGGCGGGCCAGGCCTGTCGGAATCGGGGTCACCAATCCCACCCAGCGGCTGGCGAATGCGGTCGTGAGCAGCGGCAGCACCACCATCACCCGCCGTCGCAATCCGGCGGTGTCGGCGTAGATTTGCATCATCTCGCCGTACTCGAGCACGTCGGGACCACCGATGTCCCACGTGCGCGACTTGTCGACCTTGGCGGTGGCCGCCTCGACCAGGTAGTGCAGCACATCGCCGATGGCGATCGGCTGGATCCTGTTGTGCACCCACGTCGGTGTGATCATCACCGGCAGCCGATCGCTCAGGTGCCGGATCATCTCGAACGGCGCCGAGCCGGTGCCCACGATCATGCCTGCCCGCAACGCCAGGGTTTCGACGCCGGATGCGTTCAAGATCTCGTTGACGTTGCTGCGTCTGTGCAGGCTGCCGAGGTACACCAGCCGCTTCACTCCTGCTCGACGAGCGGCGACGACGACGTTACGGGCGACGCCTTCCCCGCCATCGGCGCCTTCCCCGCCGCCGTCGGCGGGGTCTGCCCAGACCACCTCCGCGTCGTCCCGCCACGGCGCGCCGTACAGACTGCTCGGCGTGCGGGCGACCGCCCGCACCCGGTGGCCGCGCCCGAGCAGGCGAGGCACCAGTCGGCCGGCGACGTACCCAGTCGGGGCAATCACCACGCAACGCCTGCCGAAATCGCTCAGGCGAAACCGCACCCCGGGTCGGGAGCATCCTCCGAGAGCGCACTGCCGGCCGGAAGAACGTAGAGGACCTGCAGCACTAGCGGGGTGTCACCCAGGTTGCGGCCGATGTGCACGTGGTCGGCGCCGCTTGGCTCGAAAATACCTGCGCCGGTGGGGTATTCGCCGTCTACCGAGCAGTCGGCCATGTTGTGGGTCAGCGTGCCCGCCTTGATGACGCCGTACAACCGCCCGGTATGCCAGTGCCAACCGGTGCTGCCACCCGGCGCGATGGTGATCTCGCGGAACACGTAGTCGGTGCCGTCTTCGGTTCGTTGCCACAGCACGCTGGCGCTGACGCCGGTGGCTGCGGTGCCCGAAGCCGTTGCCGTCCCAGTGAACGAGGCGACGAGGATCGCCGCTGTCAACACGACACTGCGAATCCGCATACCGGTACCCTTGCACGCGATGGGCGAGTTGACCGAGCGAATCACTAGCCAGTGACCAAGCGAGCCGGCGACGACAGCGGTTCGGCTGGCATCTCTTATGCCTCCTCTGGGGTGGACATCGAGGCGGGCGATCGAGCGGTCGAACTGCTCAAGCCGTTGGCGAAGAAGGCCACCAGACCCGAAGTCGTCGGGGAACTGGGCGGGTTCGCGGGACTGTTCGCGCTCAAGGGCGGCTATCGGGAGCCGCTGCTGGCCGCCTCGACCGACGGGGTGGGAACCAAGGTCGCGATCGCACAGGCGATGGACAAGCACGACACGGTCGGGCTTGACCTGGTGGCGATGGTCGTCGACGACATCGTGGTGTGTGGCGCCGAGCCGCTGCTGCTGCAGGATTACATCGCCGTCGGCCAAGTCGTGCCCGAACGCGTCGCGGCGCTCGCCGCCGGCATCGCCGAGGGCTGCCTGCAGGCCGGCTGCGCACTACTCGGGGGCGAGACCGCCGAGCATCCGGGACTGATGGCGCCCGACGCCTACGACATCTCGGCCACCGGTATCGGTGTGGTGGAGGCCGACGACGTGCTGGGACCCGACCGGGTGCGGCCCGGCGACGTCGTGATCGCGATGGCGTCCACGGGGCTGCACTCCAACGGCTACTCGTTGGCCCGTCACGTGTTGCTGGAGATCGACCGGATGAATCTCGCGGGTCATGTCGAGGAGTTCGGTCGCACCCTGGGCGAGGAATTGCTGGAGCCCACCCGCATCTATGCCAAGGACTGTCTGGCGCTTGCCGCCGAGACACAGGTCAAGACGTTCTGCCACGTGACCGGCGGCGGGCTCGCCGGCAACCTGACCCGCGTCGTTCCGCACGGGCTGCGGGCCGAGCTGGATCGCGGGACCTGGACCCCGGCGCCGGTGTTCAAGATGATCGCGCAGCGCGGACGGATCGATCGCGCGGAGATGGAGAAAACGTTCAACATGGGCGTCGGCATGGTCGCGGTGGTCAGCGCCGACGACACCGACCGCGCGCTGGCCATTCTGACGGCCCGTCACATGGACTGCTGGGTGCTGGGCACCGTGAAGAAGGTCGGGAAAAGCAATACCCGCGTGGAGCTTGTCGGACGGCACCCGCGGTTCTGACCGGCCCCCCAAGCGACGGTCTTAAAGCGGCGCCTCAACGGACGACCTCAACGGACGACTCAGTGGCGCCAGTCGTCCTCGTCGGCCCAGGGATCGTTGTCGTCGGCCTCGACGTGGTCCTCGCCGGACAGCTCACGTTGGAGCCGCTGGAAATCCGTTTGTGGGGAGCTGTACTTCAACTCCCTGGCAACCTTCGTCTGCTTCGCCTTCGCCCGGCCGCGGCCCATGGGGGAACCCCCTCGCGCAATAACGGAGCGGCCCGACGTGAAGGCGGCTCCGATCTGAGTGTGTGTTTATTAGTCCTGACAACACTTTACCGTGCCGTCACGCCATCCGCTGTGAGGGCCGCGAGCTCGCGTAACGCCGGTCACCGCGGGATGCCGCGCAGTCGATCGACCGCGGCACGGCCGGCACCGACGCCGCCGGACGCCGGCACACTGTCCGGGTCGACGGTCACCGGCGCCTCGCCGTCCTCGCCGGCGACGACGAGCGGCGTGTCCGCCGCCAGTCCGCGTTTGACCAGCGCGAGGGCCACCGGTCCGAGGTCGACGTGGTCGATGACCGTGCCGAGCCGCCCCACCGCGCGTCCCCCGGCCAGCAGCGCGGCCCCGGTGGCCGGACGCGAAACCGAGCCGTCGAGGTGGGTAAGCACCAACATGCGCGGCGGCTTGCCGAGGTTGTGCACGCGGGCGACCGTTTCCTGCCCGCGGTAGCAGCCCTTGTCCAGGTGCACCGCCGTGCCAATCCACCCGACCTCGTGCGGGATGGTCCGTTCGTCGGTGTCCACGCCGAGCCGGGGTCGCAGGCTCGCCACCCGGTGCGCCTCGTATGCCCACACGCCGGCCGGCCGCAGCCCGGCCGTCTGCAGCCGCTGCCGCCACCCCGTGAGCCGGTCACGGGGTACGACGACATCGACGGCGACCGGGGGGCCCCCGGGCCCGGTCGGCATGCGCCGGACGAACCCGCCGTCCGCGAGCCCGACGGCGACATCGTCGGGCAGCGCGTCAATCCTCAGTGCGTCGAGCACAGTCCGCTCCGCCAGCCGCGGGCCGAGCAGCGATACCACCCCGTACGAAGCGGCGACGGGTGCCACGTCGGCCCAGAACACCATCCGCTTGAGATATGCGAGCAACGGCTCCGTGCGCCACGGTTCGGTGTCGAGGTAGCTGACTCCGCCCACCTCGGTCTGGATCCAGTGATCTTCGACGCGGCCCTGCCCGTCGAGGCTGAGGTTCTGCACCGTCGCCCCCTCGGGGAGCTCGGCGACGTGTTGGGAAGAGATGTTGTGCAGCCAAGCCAGCCGGTCTGGCCCCGTCAGCGCGATCACGCCGCGATGGGACCGGTCGATGAGCACCCCGTCGGTGACTGCGGCGCGCTGCTCGCCGAGCGGGTCGCCGTAGTGCCAGGCGGCCCCGGCGTCGGGGCCGGCGGCGGGCGCGGGCACTGCGGTCACCTGTCAACTCTACGGTCGCTCCGCAGCTGTCCGCAGGGCCGCCCGTTACGGTGTTGCTCATGTCGGTTGTCGTCACCCTCGACGGTCGGTTTCACGAACCGGATGCGCCGCTTCTGCACGCCGACGAACTGGCGGCTGTGCGGGGCGACGGCATCTTCGAGACCCTGCTGGTGCGCGATGGGGCGCCGTGCCTGCTGGACGCGCACCTGCAGCGGCTGACGCAGTCGGCGGCCGCGATGGACCTGCCCACGCCGGACGCCGGCGCCTGGCGTTCTGCGTCAGGGGCCGCGGCGTCTCGCTGGGCGGCACGCAGCAGCGACGAGGGTGTGATGCGGTGGGTGTACAGCCGCGGCCGGGAGAGCGGCGGGAGCCCGACCACATACATCACGGTCGGGCGGCTGCCGGACCGGGTGTTGGCCGCGCGCAGCGACGGCCTGGCGGCGGTGACGCTGGCCCGGGAAATGCCGACGACGGCCTCTGCCGCGCCGTGGCTGTTGGCCGGCGCCAAGACATTGTCGTATGCGATCAACATGGCGGCGCTGCGGCATGCGGCCGAGCGCGGCGCCGGTGACGTCATCTTTGTCAGCACGGACGGCTACGTCCTCGAGGGCCCCCGGTCCACCGTCGTGATCGCCGCCGACGACGGATTCCAGACACCGCCGCCGTCCCTGCCCATCCTCCACGGCACCACACAGCAGGCCCTCTTCGAGGTCGCCACCGAGAAGGGCTACCGCTGCGAATACCGACCGCTACGTCCTGCGGATTTGCTTTCGGCCCAAGGAATTTGGCTGGTCTCGAGCATCACCTTGGCCGCCCGCGTGCACACGCTCGACGGCCGGGCCCTGCCGGCGGCACCACTGGCCGCCGAGTTCGCCCAACTCGTCGACCTCGCGATCGTCAGTGACCGGTGACCGCCAAGCACGGGGCCCGCGAAGTTCGGCGGTGCTGGTCATGTCGGCCGCCAGGCACAACGTCACGAATACGTCGGTTCCGTCGCTGCCCGGGTGGAACGTTTGGACGAAGTAGACACCTTGTAGCCGCCCAGTAGCACGACCGCCCAGATAGGTAGCGCATAGAGCGCAACACGCTGGGTTGGGTCGAAGGCTAGCAGCACAGCGACGAAGGTCAGGAACACCAGTGTGGCCCAACACAATTGGCTGGCGAAGGGCAGCTTGAACGAACTCTCGGGCGCCAGCCCCCGCGTGACCCGGCGGCGGTAGACCAGGTGGCAGGCGATGATGACACCCCCGGCACGTGAGCATGGCTGGTGTTGTCGAAGATCTTCGGGGCCGCTCCGTCTGAGGCGAGTTTCTTGAGCAGTCGTCCATTGCTGTAAAGCCCCGCATTGCACGAGGACAACGCCGACGCCAACACCACGAAGTTCATCACGCTGGCAGTGACTTTCGCCAGATGATCTGAGGACTTCGTGAATCACTGTAATAACTCGCTGGCAACCCCGTCGGCGTCGGTGGTACGTTCGCCGGTACACGGGAAAGGAGGTGGTCCGCGAATTGATTGACTTATGGACACGTGAGGTGACTGTCGGCTAGCAGCCGCAGCGAGGGAAGCTACCCCGTAGGGCGCTAGTAATCCCCGCAGTCACCCGGCCCTCGAGCCCCCGGTCTGTCCAACCGGGACGACGGCTCGGGGGCCGCTTTACGTTCTGGCCCCGTCAGCCGGCATACCTGGACAACCGCGCCGACAGATGCGGTTCCAGGCCGCCGTCGGCATCGACGCGTTCCTCGACGTAGGCCAGATCGCCGCCCTCGACGATGCCGTACAAGCGCTTTGCGCCGCCGACGAGCATCCCGGACTTGCTGCGCGCCAGGGCATCCGTCACCAGCTCCCACGACGACTGGGTGAGCGGGCGGCCATAGAACAGCTCGACATATCCGGCGGAGTGGGCGAGCAGCAGCTCGATCGCCTGGGTCTCGCTGGGGTCGGCGGGGTCCGACACGAACCGCCAGAATCCTGTCTCGCGCAGGCCGGGTTCATCGTATTCACCCTTGTCGTTGAGCCGCCAGGACCGCGCCTCCCAGTTGAGGTAGTCCCGACCGTCGTGGGAGACCACGATCTGCTGGCCGAAGCGGTAGTCGCCGTGCGCGCCACGGCCTTCGCCCTCGCCTCGCCAGACGCCGACGAGCGGCAGCAGCGCCAGCAGCCCGTCGTGAAGATTGGCGCCAATGCGCAGGTTGGCCGTGTCAGCCGGCAGCGGCAGGTCGTCGAAGACGGGGATGTTCCGGGTGGCCGTTGTTTTGGCCCGCTCCGCGGCTGCAGCCACCGCCCGATCGCCGGATCGCGAACTCACGAGTCGTCGGATATGAGCCGGTACACCGTGTACAGCGCAAACCAGGCGATCACCACGGTGCACGCGACCAGCAACACCTCGTAGAACAGCACCACGTCACCGAGTTTAGTGGGCTGCGCTAGCGGAGTGCGCCTCAGGCGACCTTGACGTCGACCTCGTGCACGCCCGCGCCGGGCGGGGCGACGACGGCGTCGCCGCTGCCGGCCGACGACAGGGCCCGCACCGTCCACGACCCCGGTGCCGCGAAGAACCGGAAATCCCCGGTGGCCGATGCGACCACCTCGGCGGTGAACTCGTCGGAGGAGTCCAGCAGGCGCACGAACGCCCCGCCCACCGGTTGCCCGGAGCCGTCGACGACCCGGCCGGTGATCACCGTCTCCTTCTCGACGTCGACACTGGCAGGCAGTGTCTGTCCTTGCTTAGGTGCAGAGCACATATCAGCTTCCCAACTCAATCGGGGCCCCCACCAGAGAGCCGTATTCGGTCCAACTTCCGTCGTAGTTCTTGACATTCCCGTGCCCGAGCAACTCGTGGAGCACAAACCAGGTGTGCGACGAGCGTTCCCCGATCCGGCAGTACGCGATCGTCTCCTTCGAGTCG
>JAFAWC010000253.1 GCA_019242135.1 Mycobacteriaceae bacterium
CGGCTTTCCAGCAGGCGGTGCAGCCGTATGTGGGTCAATCCGCGCCGGTGGCTGCCGACGCCGCGGCGGCGGCCGCGCCCGGGACACCGGCGGCAGCGTCAGCCGGTGCGGTCGCGCCGGGTGAGGCGGCGCCTCTGGCAGCACAAAGCGGCACTGCCGCCGGCGGTCCCGCTTCTGGCACGATACTGCCGCCCATGGCCGGTGCCGCCCCTTGGCGCCGTACAGTCCGCCCGGCGCTGGCGCTGCCCCCGCCGCGCCAATGTCGCCCGCAACTTCGTCGGTGCCTGGCCACGAGGAGCTGCTGCGGTCACCATTGTCGCCTCTGACCGGTGCGCACCGTCTGGCAGCCGCCGATCCGGCCTTAGCGGCTCGACTGTCGGCTCTTGATCGTGGTGGGATGTGACGGCGTGGGTGGCCGCGGCGTTGACTGGTGCGGTGATTCGCGCGGGGCTCGAGCCCGACGCGACCGGCTCACCGATCGCGGTGCAAGAGGACGCTGACATCCTGGATCTTGTGTCCAAAGGTGCGGCTACGCATAAGCATTGGCAACATTACAGCGAGGATGTCGACCGCCGAGGTGACGGCGCGGTGCTGATGCCGGAAATCTATGCGCCGCGCGACGCCGACGACTCGCCCAGCAGCCAGCACGCCCGGATGTGGTATCAGCACTTCTATGCCATGGGGCGCATCGCCGAGTTGGTGAAGCTGTGGGAAACGCACCCGGTCGACGTGCTCGACGTCGCTTATTGCGGGATCACCGCAGGTTTTGGTGCCGTGGTGGCCGCCGTGGTCGCCGAAATTGAAACGAGGCTCGCGGAGACAAAACCTGATCCTCGCACCATTTGAGTTGACGCGGCTGATCGAAAGCCAGGTGCGAGCGCGGCTTTTGGTCACGAAAGGCGCCAACGCCCTAAACGTCAGGGAATGGCGACTCGGCACCTTCAATCGTGATGAGTCAAGCCCAGCGATCTGGTCGTCGTCGCCGACTGTCCGTCGCGACAGGCTGCGCGTCGAACGGCATTGGTTGCGCGCCTGAGATGCCAGAGCAGACAGCGGATCTGAAGCTATCGCGCCGCGATCATTAAGATCAACGTGAAAATGGCTATCGCGGCGATTGGTATCAGGACCGCCAGCATAATGATCATCTCCACGGTGCGGGGCTCTCGCACGGGGGGCCCGAAGTAGCCGCCGACTCTGGCCACGAACGAGTACTCCAGTTCGACCAGCCGGCCCGGCGGCACGAACACTGTGGTGTCTGCCGAACCGTACTGAACCCCAGCGCTGCAGTGGACATGCACGTGATGGCTACCAGCGCGCACGGGCAGCACCGTGCGGCCCCACCGGGCCACCGGCATCTGATACCCGTCGACGAACACTTTCGGCGGGATCATCCGATACATCCACCCCCGCGAAATGAAGTGAGCGGTCAACGCAATGCCTTCGCTGGGCTGGCCATATGGCATTGCCGGATAAGCCGGGCCGGTGGCAGCCGGCTGAGGCGGGTACACAGGCGATGCCTGTGGGGGCTGCGATCCGCCAAATTGTGGGCCGCCATACGAAGGCCCTGCCGCACGATTGGGCTGCTGAGTGTGTGGCTGCCCAACCGGTGGCCGATCAGCTGGCCAGTTCGGCTGACCCGAATACGGCCCCCACGGAGTACCCATCGACGTTAACCGGCGTCTGCGAACCGCTGGTAGCACAGGTCAGCGTCGCTGAGAAGACCTGCCCGGTAGGCGATGATGCGGGTGAACCCGGCCGGCACTTTGTTGCCGTTGACGTCGCTGGCGGCCAGTCCATATGTCAGCAGCCCGGCGATCGCCTTGTCGACATCACCTGCGCTGAGTACCAGCTTTCCCGACGGGTCGGCCATCTGACGCTGGGCCACTCCGGTCAGACAGGCGGCGCGCATGGCGGCCATCCCGGTATCGAGCGCCACGCCCTTCTCGTGCTGCAGCGCCAGTGCGTAGCGCGATGTGACAATCGATAACGCGGTGTTGTCGCCCTGCAGCACAACCTGATTTGCGGGATCGTTAACGTCCGGCGAGCCGATCTTTTGCAGTGCGGGCAGATCAATAATGATCGTGTTGGTCGAAGGACAATATGCCGCCGGGCTAATCACCTTCGCATCAGAGCAGGTCGCGGGATCGGTGGTCAGCTTGGGCGCATTGGCAGGCTTGAAAATACCGCCCAACGTGTCCATGAGCTCGGACAAGGTGTCGTTGTTGATGGGAGCGTCAAGACCGGTCTGTCCGTTGCCTACGTCGTCAGATTGGAACGTTTGCGGAAGGCCATTGCGGCGCTTCTCGACCTCCGCATCGTCGATGCGCGCACATGCCGACGGCCCGATGTCAAAGCCCTCCTGCATCGCGCCGATACGGTCGAGGGCCGAACCGTGCGGATCCATACCGACGTCCTGACCCTCCACCCTGATCTGATCTCGGATTCTGATCAGACCGGCCAGAATTAGGTCGAGGCCGTCGGTGGTGTTCAACGTGTACCGAGACGAATGGCCTTCGGCAACCCACCGTAACCATGCCCCGCCGAAACAGTCAGCCTGCTGCTCGATGGCCATGCTTTTCGGGTTCGTGGTGGTGAATGGGAGTAAGCCCGAATAGTTCTGAATGTAGTGGCCGTACTCGTGGGCCAGGATGGCGGGCACCGCCATCGGCCCGAAGTACTTGCTGGCGGTCGGCAGCTCGACGCCGCGGTCCCACTCGATCAGGTTGCAGTTCGCCATGTAGGCAGCGTTCGCCACCTTGTAGGTGCGCGCTTTGCACACCGTCGGACTGTTCGGGTTCGTCGAGTCGTATGACACCAGCGTGGGAACCGGTGTGAACGTGCCCTTGAAGAAGGTGGAATAGTTCTGCGACCAGTAATCTTCGATGTCTCTGATCGCCAGCAACGTGTCTTTGTCGGTTTGGCCGTTGTCGGTGTTGGCGACGGTGCCGCTGACCGGCGGAGTGTTCGGGCGCTCCCCATTGGGTCCGCCCGTAGCCTCCAGCCCCGCCACCCGATTCGGGTCATACATCATCGACACCGCGTGTCCGTCGACAGTCTTGTGGCTACTACACCCGACGAGCGCCAACATCAGGGATGCCGCCATCACCGTGACTTTGCGCCACCAGGAGAACCCGCCGCCCACGCCGACCCCGTTTCCACCACCTCGCCATGACCTCGTAACGAGACTAGTGCGGAGTGTGACCCGCTGCGGTCGAATCGCTTTGCATTATGTCGATCATCAATCGTGCCGCTTCAGAA
>JAFAWC010000277.1 GCA_019242135.1 Mycobacteriaceae bacterium
TCTTGAGGAGGTTGTCGAAGCCGTATTCCAAAGAGCCGTATGAATTGTCGCCAGCCATGTCGAACGCAATATCGAACGTGTGCGGTAGCAGACTGTGCACGGTGTAAACAGCGCCCGCGCCGATCGCCAGGACCACGACAACCACCATCCCGAGAATGAGGCCGACGGGTACCCGCGATTTCGGCGGAGGTGGGCCGCCGTAGCCGTATTGTTGCGGCGGACCCAAACGGGGTGGTGCTTGTTGCCATCCCGGTGCGCCCAGCGGTTGAGGCCAGCCCGGCTGAGACTGCGGTCCATACATCACAAGCCCTCCATGGAGTTAGGGGTTGAAGGCGGTGCTGCCGTCAGCGCCCCCTCGTCGTCGGGGAAGGTCACGCCGGCCCCGTAGCGCTTTGCCAAGCATATTAGACGGTAAACCCGGAAGCAGACGGAGACCTAGGCGCCGAATTAGCCATACCTCGCAACCATTGCCGGTACGCAACTGATGAAAGTCATTAATAAAGAGGGACAGCGCAGCTTCTCGCCTCGCAGCGGCTTGAGCGAGCTGGGTCAGCCGCGTGGTGTTGGGCGTTGCGACAATCTGCGGCTACGGGTTCGCCGGATGATTCAGCAAGCTGCCGCTGTCTTTGCTGAGCCGGTCACGTTGCATGCAGCCGGGGCGGCCATCGTTTGAACGAGCAGTGAATCTTTCGGCAACATCGGCGGGCGTCGGCTGGCAGCGGCGCCGGCGCGGTGGTTGGATCGAAATCGTAAGAGATACAACAAGTTCAGGAGAATTTGCATGTCAACTCTGCCCGTCCAGCGTCAGCCCCGTACCTTGGTGCCCGACCTCGCCGAGCTCTTCGGCGGCGCTCCCCTGTTCGCGGGCTTGCGCCCACTTTTCGACCGCAACCTCATCCGGCTCGAGGACACGACGACCGACGGTCGCTACGAGTTGCGCGCCGAGATTCCCGGCGTCGACCCGGCAACGGACATCGACATCACCGTGCACGACGGGCTGCTGACCATCAAGGCCGTGCGCACCCAGACGGTCGAATCCCACGGCCGCTCCGAATTCAGCTACGGAGCCCTCGCGCGGTCCGTTCCGCTGCCCGCCGGAGCCGACGTCGACGACATCAAGGCCACCTACGACAAGGGCATCCTCGCCATCTCGGTGCCGGTGCCCAACGGTGCGCCGGCCGCCAGGCGCATCGAGGTCGAAGCCGCCGAGTGACGTCGGCTAGCCGGCGCCGGCCTTGGCGTTGAGGTAGGCGGTTATCCCCTGCACGACCGCCGCGGCGTACTTCGCCCGGCCGTCCGCGCTTTCCATCTGCGCCGCCTCGTCCGGGTTCTTCATATTCCCGAGCTCGACGAGTACCGCGGGGTACTGGGCCAGGTTCAGTCCGGCGAGGTCTGACCGGCCGTAGAGGCCGTCCGAGCCGATGTAGGTAGAGGGCTCGAAGCCCGCGGCGACAAGGCTGTCGCGCATCGTGTGCGCCAACTGGAGCGCGGGGCCGGATTGGGCATCGTTGAGCGCCGGGCTGGAGTAGTTCACGTGGAATCCGCGGCCGGACACCGGTCCGCCGTCGGCGTGGATGCTCACGATCGCGTCCGGTCGCATGCTGTTGCCCAGCGCCGCGCGCTGGTCGACGCACGGTCCGACCGAGTTGTCGTTGTCGCGCGACAACTGGGTGTGAACCCCCAGCTGGTTGAGTGCGCCCTGGATCTTGGATACGACGTCCCAGTTGAACGCGTGCTCGGTATAGCCATCGGCCGTGGCGGTGCCGGTCGTGTTGCACTCTTTGGTGCCGCCCCGGCCGTTCGTGACCTGCCGGGTGATCGATGAGTCGAACACGCCGTTGTGGCCCGGGTCGAGGAAGACGCCCATTCCCGAGATCGTGGCGGCGGTGGTGCGCGGGGCGGCGATCGTTGCCGCCAACGCGCCGGCGCTGAGGATCACCGGCGCCGCGCCGGCGTATTTCAGGACGTCACGCCTTGAAACGGATCGCGGTCTGGCACATGGCGGAGGCTGGTCCTGCACCGCGAGATGGTAACAAACGGGCGCTCATGCGCCGCCGTGCATGGGTTTGCACCGAAACTGACGCTGGCGAGGGGGTCACTCGCACTTTCCCGCGTGGAATACCGTTTCGCGGCCGACGTGGGGGTCGTTCGATTCGCGGACAACGGCAAACGGCCCTACGATCCGCGGGTAGCGATAGGTGAAGCACCAGGTGGCGCGCAGGCGAACCAGCTGGCGACTCGGAAGGCTGGATCGACGCGATGACCTACGAGAGCCCCAACCCGGCGCCCCAGAAATGGGTCAACACCGACGCCGGCCGGGCGATCATCCTCGCGAGCGTCGTCGGCGCGTTCGTGATCATCGTGGCCGCGGTGGTGCTGATCGGCGGGGCCAACCAACCCCAGCAGAGCCCGCAACCAGCGAGTTCGCCGACGGCGACGCCGGCTGCGACGCCGGCTGCGACCCCGCCGCCGCCTCCCCCGGCTCCGCCAAGCCCGCCGCCGGCGCCCGCCACGCCGCCTCCGCCGCCGACGCAGACCATCCCGGCCGCTACCCCGACCTACACCCCCACGTACACGCCGACCTATACGCCCAGCTCAGCGGTGCCGGCGCCGGCACCGGCGAGCTCGGCCGCGCCGAGCGCGAGCGAATCCGCGTCCACCAGCGCCGCCACCACCACGCCGGCGCCCTCGCGCGACATCACCCGCGGCCCGATCGTGATGTCGCCGCCGCGGAACCAGTGAGCTAGGTCGTCGGCGGGCTCGACGTGAGGCGGCTGGCGGCGAAAACGGCGGCCTGGGCCGCCATACCGTTCTCCGCATAGAGCGTGTGCGCGCCGTTGTCGCTGCCGCTGGGCGAGCAGATCGGATCTTCGGGGATGCACAGATCGATGGTCTTGGCCGAATAGAGGTGACCGACCGTGATCGGGGGGGCGGAGGTGTTGATCGTCTGCAAGAACCCGCTCGAGGGTTTCCCGAACAGCGCCACCGCCGCGACGTGATCGGCCACGCTGGCCGGCATCGGCCCGGTGATGCCTGCCGGCGGGGTGAAGCCGGCGGGTATCGCGTCCGCGGTGATGTAGCCGATCACCGCCGCGCCTTGGGAGTATCCGCCGAGCACCATCTTGGTGTTCGGGCAGGTGGTGGCCATGTCGCGGACCTTGTTGCTGGCGTCGATCACGCCGTCGGCCGCGGTGGCGAAGTCGAGCGAGGCGGGGTAATCGACCGGGTACACGTCGACTGATTTCCCGACGGTTTGCAGCCGCAGCGCGTCGATGAACGCCTCTCCGATGAAACCGACGCCCGGCTGCTCGAAGGTGCCGCGCGCGAAGATCACCTCGACGTCAGGGCAGGGAGCAGCGGAAACGGCCGGGGCGTGGACCGACGGGCCCAGTAACACCGACGTGGTTACCACCGCGGCCGCAACTAACCGACTGAGGACGCGCATCCCGACCCACCACCTTTCGCACAAAAAACGGCGACTACCCAGAGGCCCATTTCATCAAACTCAGAAGCCGTTCCTGCGCCAAATCGTGCACGGAGGGGATGTCGGGCGCCGACGCGATGGCCTCGAGGCCTGTTGCGGACGAAGGGTGTCACCGTGGCCTTCCTGCGGGCGGCGAGACGAGCGACGCGACCCTGCACGTGGTGGGAAGCGGCAGCAGCAACGGATGACGAGTTTGGCGGAGGCAATTTTACGCGTGATCGGATAACCCTGTCCGACAACGACGTTAGGTCTACCGCGGGTAACGGAGACCTGCAGCGCTTGGTGGCCCACGTGGATGAATACCAGCGGGACACCGACTTTCACCTCAACCGCGATTTGGGGGCGTTGCCGCACATCATCAACGGCGTTTCCACTGCCCGACGGCTGCGGCGCGGCCAAGAGTCACGAAGCCCGGTGCCGATCATGCTGGCCGGAAATTGGCTTTCGGCCAGCTCAACGTTCACAGAAAACTCCTGGCTAGCGTCGAGCCGTCTCCCAGTGCAGCGAGGGCATCTTGGAGACATGACTGAAACACCTGAACCACGGACAGAACCGACCACAGTGGCGACGGCGACGTCGCGATGGGACGAACGCCGAAGACCGCTCCGGCTCTTCAAGCTCGCGGCCTTCGTCGTAATCGCCGCCGGCATCGTCTTCATCTTTGCGGTCGTGTTCTGGACCGGCATGATGATCGGCGCGCACGGCGGCGGCCACCACCATGGCCACCACCAATCACAAGGCAGAACCACCCACTCGCAGTTCCAACGCCACCAGTGGCAGCAGTCGCCTGGTTCCAATCAACCAGGAGTCACGGCACCCGGCGGCACACCGTCGCCGTCCACCACGGTCGCTCCGACCACCACCCCCGCTCGACCGTAGCGGGTAACCCAGGAGTTCCCCGGGGCCGCGCATGCGCCCCGGGGAGCTTGCTTTTGTCGTTCCCTTGCCGCGCACGCCTGGCGCACTGAATGATCAGCTCGTCGGAACGGCAAAGGAGCAGATTCAGACATGGCCAAAGACCGCGGTCTCAACCGTTGGGAACTCCTCACCTGCGCGCGCAGCGGGCACATCACCTACGCGCCCGACGACGATGCGCTTGCCGAGCGACTCAGTGGCACCACCGGGCTCGGTGAAGTGTGGCGCTGCCTGAGGTGCGGGGAATTCACCCTCGGCACGCCAAAAGCACGCGGGCGCGCCGAAGACGCACCGATGGTGTTGCGCGGCAAAGCGTTACGTCAGGCGATCATCGTGCGTGCGCTGGCCGTGGAGCGGTGGTTCCGGGCGCTGCTGATCGGACTCGCGGCATACGGAGTGTGGAAGTTTCGCGGCGCGCAGGCATCCCTGCAAGCCGCGGTCGAGCGGGACGTTCCGGCGTTGCGCGCCAGCGGAATCAAGGTCGACCAGATGGCCGCGATGCATGAACTGGAAAAGGCGCTGGCCACCAAACCGTCGACGCTGTCGTTGATCTTCTTCATCCTGGTGGGCTACGCGACGCTGGAGCTGGTGGAAGGCATCGGACTCTGGCTGCTCAAGCGCTGGGGCGAATACTTCGCCGTGGTGGCGACCTCAATCTTTCTGCCGCTGGAGGTGCATGAACTCGCCAAGGGCATCACGGTGACACGAGCGGTGGCGTTCGCCATCAACGTGGCGGCGGTGATCTATCTGCTGTTCGCCAAGCGACTGTTTGGATTGCGCGGCGGGCGCAAGGCCTACGACGAGGAACGGCGTGGTGAACAGCTCCTCGAGGTGGAGCGCGCGGCCTCCAGCAGCTGATCAGCTGCGGTCACCGGTTAACCGGGCCGTCCGAGTTGGCGCCGCGGGACACGCTATCCCAGAAGCGGTTCAGAGCCGCGGCCCCGCGGGCTGGGTCCTGCACCATCCACCAGTGGCCCAACCCGTCGAGCACCTCGGTCGCAGCATGCGCCCGGTCCGCGGCGCGCCGCCGAATCTCATCGGACCCGACGTAGTGGTCCTCGGTGGCTAGCAGTGAAAGACCCGGGCGCGCCGCGGCCTCGGGCAACGTTCTGCCCACCTCGGCCATCGCGGGCTGGCGCGCGGAGCGGTACAGCGTCAGGACTGCCCGACCCATCTCCGGGCCCTGGCCCGCGGCGATTTTCGTCGCGATGTCCGTCGGGATGCCCAACGCCGCCATCCGATCCGCACGCTCGCTGACGGTGCCGCCGAACATGCTGTCTACCAGCCTTTCGCCGTCGCCCGGCGTCTGCCACACCTGCGCGAGGTCATGCCACACATAGTCGGGGTCGAACAACCCGAGAACGTCGCTGACCCAGCTGCGCACGAGCTCGGGTCGATGCATCACCATGTTGACGACATGGCCGCCTCCCCAGTCGTGGCCGACCACGTCGACCGGTTCGCCGACGTCTTCGAGCGCATCCTCAAGCCAGTTCCGGTAAGCCAGGTAGTCGGCCGGAAAGCCGTCGGGCAGGGGTGCGCCGAATCCCGGCGGTGACAGTCGTACCACGTCGTCGCGCCCGAGAGCATCGACCAGCGGGTCCCAGATCGCCTCGGTCTCCGGATTGCCGTGCACCAGAACCACCGTCATGGTGAATATGGTGGCACATCGCGCCGTTCTCGTATCGCGTCATGAACATCCCGTCGACCGGCGAGGTGCGGGCCGATCAGGACGAGCATCTCGGGAGGCTCAGGCTCTTGTTTTTCGTCCCGCGACGAGCCGGTAGATGAAAAGCAGGATCACCGCGCCGACCAGAGCGCCGAGGAACGAGTGCTTGATCGGCGGAGTGATGGTGAAGTGGTGCTCGAAGAGCACGCTTCCCAGCGTGCCGCCCACGTAGGCCCCGATGATGCCGAGCAAAGCCGTTGCAATCCATCCCATGTGGTG
>JAFAWC010000347.1 GCA_019242135.1 Mycobacteriaceae bacterium
GCCCGACATCCAGCGGGTGCTGGGCGCACAGAGCTGACGCTATGACCCTTCGACCCCGGCACAGCGCCGTGCCGGGGTCGAAGTGTCTCATCAAGGCACTCACTGCGTCCTAGTCCCGAACGCGGACCACCACTTTCCCTTTGGCACTGCGGTTCTCCAGCGAGGCCACCGCGGCGCCGGCCTCCTCGAGCGGATACACCACGGGCTCCGGTGCCGCCAGTGTGCCCGATGACAGCAGCTTCTCCAGGTCGGCCCATTGCTCCTGCAGCGCGCCTGGGTGAGTCAGGCCCCAGGCGCCCCAACCCACGCCCACCACGTCAATGTTGTTCAGCAGCAACCGGTTCACCTTCACCGTAGGGATTTCGCCGCCGGTGAAGCCGACCACCAGCAGCCGTCCGGCCGGGGCGAGCGCGCGCAGCGAGTCGGTGAACCGGTCGCCGCCCACTGGGTCCATCACGATGTCGACGCCCCGGCCGCCGGTCAGCGACTTCACCGCGTCCTTGAAGCCCTCGGCCAGAACGACGTCCGTGGCCCCGGCTGCGGTGGCGACCTGTCGCTTGTCCTCCGTGCTGACCACCGCGATGGTGCGCGCCGCGCCCAGCACCGGGGCGATCCGCAGTGTCGAGGTGCCGATGCCCCCTGCCGCGCCGTGCACCAGCACGGTTTCCCCCTCGGCCAGTCGCCCGCGCACCGTCAGCGCGAAATACACCGTCAGGTCGTTGAACAGCAGCCCCGCGCCCGCCTCGAAGCTCACGTTGTCCGGGAGCCGGAAGACCCGCTGCGGATCGAGGATGGCGATCTCGGCCATCCCGCCGCCGATCATCGTCAGGCCGACGACTCGGTCGCCGGCAGCGACGTGGCTGCCGTCGGGAGCGCTGCGCACGACGCCAGCGATCTCGGCCCCGACCACGAACGGGGGCTCGAGCTTGTACTGGTACAACCCGCGGGACAGCAACGCGTCGGGGAACGCGACGCCTGCGGCGTGCACCTCGACAACCACGCCATCGCCGAGGGGTTCGTCGATGTCGCCGATCTCGATCGCGTCCGGACCGTCAAGCCGCATCACTCGTGCCGCGCGCATCCCAACCTCCGTTACGCTCTGCTCTTCACGCACGCGCTCATCGCTGTCCCCCCGTGGCCAGAAAGCCTACTGTTCGAACCAACACTCAGAAACGGAGGCGTCACATGCAACTAGCGCTGACAGACGACGAGGCCGGCTTTCGGGATGAGCTCCGCGACTTTTACACCACCCAGATTCCCGCGGAGATCCGCGAACGGGTACGCCTCGGTCTGGAAATCCGCCGCGACGACATCGTCACCAGTCAGCAGATCCTCAATGCCCGCGGGCTGGCGGTGCCGAACTGGCCGGTGGAGTGGGGCGGAAAGCAGTGGACGCTAACCCAGCAGCAGATCTGGCTCGACGAGATGCAGCTCGCTTGCGTACCCGAGCCGCTGAACTTCAACACCAAGATGGTCGGTCCGGTGATCGCCGAGTTCGGTTCGCCGCAGATCAAGGAACGCTTTCTGCCGCCGACCGCCAACATCGACATCTGGTGGTGTCAGGGGTTCTCGGAACCGGAGGCCGGCTCGGATCTCGCGTCGCTGCGCACCACCGCCCAGCGCGACGCAGACAGCTACGTCGTCAACGGCCAGAAGACCTGGACGACGCTGGGCCAGTACGCCGACTGGATTTTCTGCCTCGTGCGCACCGACCCGAAAGCGCCCAAACGTCAGGCCGGGATCTCGTTCTTGTTGATCGACCTCGACACCCCGGGGATCACGATGCGGCCGATCAAGCTGGTCGACGGCAGCGTCGAGGTCAACGAGGTCTTCTTCGAAGACGTCCGAGTTCCCGCCGACCAGCTGGTCGGAGAGGAGAACCAGGGCTGGTCGTACGCGAAATTCCTTCTCGGCAACGAACGCACAGGCATCGCCGGGGTCGGCAGAACCAAAGTCCGCCTCGCCGAGGTGAAAAAGCGCGCCCGCGAACGCGGCCGTCTCGACGACCCGCTGTTCGCCGCACGCCTGGCCGAGATCGAAAATGGCTTGCTTGCACTGGAACTCACGCAGATGCGGGTCGTGTCAGGGTCGACGGACGGCCGACCCAATCCGGTGTCATCGGTATTGAAGCTGCGGGGCAGCCAACTGCAGCAGGCGACCTCCGAGTTGCTCGTCGACGTTGCCGGTGCCGACGCAATTCCGGAGCGCTCAGCGGACGGCATCGCCTCGCCGGACTGGGCGCGACGCGCCGCGGCGATGTACCTGAACTACCGCAAAACCTCGATCTACGGGGGCAGCAACGAGGTGCAGCGCAATATCATCTCATCGACCATTCTCGGATTGTGAGGCTGGCCATGGACTTTCAACTTACCGACGAACAGGCTCTACTGCGCGACACCACCCGCAATCTGCTGTCGCGCACCTACGACCAGGAAAGCCGCAATAAGGCCATCGCCGGCGAGCTGGGCTGGAGTCGCGAGGTGTGGGGCCAGCTGGCTGAAATAGGGATTCTCGGCTTGGGCTTCGACCAGGACAGCGGCGGACAGGTCGAGGTCGCGGTGGTGATGACCGAGATCGGCAGGCACCTCGCACCTGAGCCCGTTGCCCACGCGGCGCTGGTGCCGGGCAGCCTCGTCGCCGAGCGGGGCACGGCAGAGCAGCGCCGGCTGCTCGACGAAGTGGCCGCCGGCCACACGCTGCTCGCCTTCGCCCACGCTGATGCCAGCGCCACAACCGCTGTCCAACAAGACGATTCGTGGACGCTGGCCGGCTGCAAGAATCCCGTGCTGGCCGGTGACGCCGCCGACACCTTGGTCGTCAGCGCCACGCTGCCCGACGGCGGCACGGGACTGTTCCTCGTGGACGGCGACGCGGTGACCCGGCACCCCTACCGCACGTTCGACGGCCGGCGCGGCGCCCAGGTCGACTTCGACAACACCCCGGCCCAGCCGCTCGGCGAACCGACAGACGCCGGGCCGCACATTGCCGGCGCGTTGATCCGCACACTCTCAGCGCTGGACGCGGAGGCGGTCGGGGCGATGGAGGAGGCTCTTCGGCTGACGACCGAGTACCTGAAGACCCGCAAGCAGTTTGGGGTGACGCTGAACAAGTTCCAGACACTCACCCAGCGGGCCGCCGACATGTACGTCTCGCTCGAGATGGCCCGCAGCATGAGCCATTACGCGGCGATGTCGATCGCCGATGGCAACCTCGATCCGATCATCGCGTCGCGCGCGAAGTTGCAGATCGGTCGCTCGGCGCGCCACATCGGCCAGGAGGCGATCCAGCTTCACGGTGGGATCGGGATGACCGCCGAATACCCCGTGGGCCACTACACCGCACGACTGACGGCGATCGAGCAGACGCTCGGCTCGTCCCATACCCATCTCGCCACGCTCGCCGGCCACGTCGGCGACTACGACGTCGTCACCCTGTGAACCCCGTCGCCGAGTCTCACCCCACCAGCCGGGCGATCGACCGCAGCGGAATCGGCAACCACCCCGGCCGGTGCCGCGCCTCATACGCGGCCTCGTAGACGGCCTTGTCCAGCTCGTAGGCCGACAACACCGTCGCGGAGTCGCGTGGATCGACGCCCGCGACCGCGGCGTACCCGTCGCAGAACGCCGCCTGGTTGCGGTCCACCCATTCCCGCGCGCGGGCGGCCAGCTGCTTGCCCGGCTCGTCGGCGTCCAGATCCACCAGCCGCTGGTAGGCCGCGTACTCGTAGGACCGCAGCATCCCCGCGACATCGCGCAGCGGCGAATCCCGTTTGCGCCTCTCCTCCAACGGTTGCCCCGGTTCTCCCTCGAAGTCGATCAGCAACCAGGTTTCCGGGGTTCGCAGGGCCTGGCCGAGATGCAGGTCGCCGTGGATGCGCTGCGCGGTCATCGTCTCGCCGACGAGCTTGTGGAACCGTTCCTCGATCGCCGCGAGGTACTGGCCGAGCTCGGGCACCGAACGCGCTGCGGTCGATAGCCGTGCCAGCATCGCCTCCACGGGAAAGTCCACCGGCGTCGTCCCCATCTCCGCGGCCAGCGTGGCGTGCACCGACGCGACCGCCCCGCCGAGGCGGTACGACTCGCTGGCGAAGTCGCCGCCGACTTCGTAGGCGTACAGGTCACCCTCCGCGAACAGGTCGCGGGTGCTGGCCGTGGCCATGTCCCAGCCCTCGGCGGAGTTGGCCGCGAACTCGGTCACCATGCCCAGCGGCCACAGCTCCCCCTCGAGGGACATCTCGATCGACCCGAGCAGCGGCGCCACGTGCGGGTTTCCGGCCCGGCCCAGCACCCGATTCAACTCGATGTCGGAGTTGATTCCCGGGGACACCCGTCGGAAGACCTTGAGGATGGCCTCCTGCTCGAAGATCACGCTGGTGTTGCTCTGCTCGGATTCGAACACCCGCGGGGCGGCGTCGGTCGGCAGCGTCGCGCCCGGCTCCTTGCTGAATGTCACATCGCCGCGCTGCGCGGACGCGTCGATCAGCGAGAGCAGGACCTGCGCGGCCGCCGGGTCGTAGAGCGCGTCGTAGCCGGTGCGATTCCCGCCCGGACCGGCACAGCTGCCGATCGTCGCGACGTTGCTGTATTCGCCCGGCGGCGGACGGTCCCACAACACGGTGACCTGGTAGCGCTCGGACGAGCCGTCGGTGTAGGAAACGTCGACCAGCGCCAGGTCGAGGTCATCGCCGAGCGGGACGACCAGGGCCGGCTCGGCCGCAGCCAGCTCCCTGCTCCGGCCGGCGTACCAGCGCTGACGCGGCAGCCAGTCCGCGAACGGCAGGTTCATCGCCATCTGCTCTTCGCCCGAGTGGCTCATCGCACCTTCTCCTCCGACGCGCGCAGCTCAAACCAGTAGAACCCGTGGCCGGGCAGCGTCAACAGATAGGGCAGGTGACCGATCCGCGGGAACTCGACATGACCGGTCAGTTCCACCGGTATGTGTCCGTTCCAGTGCTGCAGATACAGCTCGATCGGTTGCGGGAAACGGGACAGGTTGTTGACGCACAGCACGATGTCGTCGTCGGCTTGGCGCAGATACGTCAACACCGACGGGTTGGATCCGCCCAGCTCGTTGAACGTCCCGGTGGCGAACGCCTCGTGGCGGCGGCGGACGCCGAGCATCGTGCGCGTCCAGTTCAGCAACGACGTCGAGCTGTCGATCTGCGCTTCCACGTTCACTGACGGGTAGCCATAGATCGGATCCTGGTTCGGCGGCAGATAGAGCCGTCCGGGGTTGGCCGTGGAGAAGCCGGCGTTGCGGTCCGGTGTCCACTGCATCGGCGTGCGCACACCGTCACGGTCGCCCAGCCAGATGATGTCGCCCATGCCGATCTCGTCGCCGTAGTAAATCACCGGCGACCCGGGCAGTGACAGCAATAGCGCGGTGAACAACTCGATCTGGTTGCGGTCGTTGTCCAGCAGCGGGGCCAACCGGCGCCGGATGCCCACGTTCGCCTTCATCCGGGGGTCCTTGGCGTACTCGGCGTACATGTAGTCGCGCTCGTCGTCGGTGACCATCTCCAGGGTCAGTTCGTCGTGGTTGCGCAAGAAGATGCCCCACTGAGCCGTGTCGGGAATCGGCGGCGTCTGCGCCATGATCTCCGAGATCGGGATACGGGACTCTCGGCGCACCGCCATGAAGATGCGCGGCATGAGGGGGAAATGAAACGCCATGTGGCATTCGTCGCCGCCGGTGCCGGGATCTCCGAAGTACTCGACCACGTCGGCGGGCCACTGGTTGGCCTCGGCCAACAGCACCCGGCCCGGATACTCGTCGTCGACCACTTTGCGGCAACGCTTGAGGAACGCGTGCGTCTCGGGCAGGTTCTCGCAATTGGTGCCCTCGCGCTCGAACAGGTACGGGACGGCGTCCAACCGGAACCCGTCGATCCCCAGATCGAGCCAGAACCGCAGGACATCGATCATCGCCTCTTGCACGACGGGATTGTCGTAGTTGAGGTCTGGCTGGTGAGAGAAGAAACGGTGCCAGTAGAACTGCCGGCGGACCGGATCGAAAGTCCAGTTGGACTCTTCGGTGTCGACGAAGATGATGCGGGCGTCGCGGTACTTGTCGCTGGTGTCGCTCCAGACGTAGAAGTCGCCGTACGGGCCGTCGGGGTCACGGCGAGATTCCCGGAACCACTGGTGCGAATCGGAGGTGTGGTTCATGACGAGGTCGGTGATGACCCGAATTCCGCGCCGGTGCGCAGCGTCCAGCAGCGCGACGAAATCGTCGACGGTGCCGAACTCGGGCAGCACCTTGTAGAAGTCGCGGATATCGTAGCCGCCGTCGCGCAGCGGCGAGTCGTAGAACGGAGGCAGCCACAGGCAGTCCACGCCCAGCCACTGCAGGTAGTCGAGTTTCTCGGTGAGTCCGCGAAGGTCGCCCAAACCGTCGGCGCTGGCGTCGTAGAAAGCTCTGACCAGCACCTCGTAGAACACCGCACTCTTGAACCAGGTCGGATCGGCGGGCAAGGTGCGCGCGTGCCCGAAGTCCTCGGCAGTGGGGTGTTCGACCAGGCCGCCTTCGACGTGACTTCCCTCAACGGGATCGTGTTCGACATGTCCGGCGTCAAAAGTCATCCCCATCAGGGTGTCACCTACCCCTTGTCGGCGAAACCGAATCTTCCCCCGCGCCGCGGTCAGATCCGGATCGGAAACTGCCGACCGGAAGCCCCGACAGGCGCCCGTCGACTTAGGCGGGTATCGTGATTGGGCCAACGGCCGTCGAAAATGGGAGATAGGTTGCCATCCAGATCTACCGGCCGGAACCTGACGCCGCATTTCGACGATGTACAGGCGCATTACGACCTGTCCGACGACTTCTTTCGGCTCTTTCTCGATCCCAGCCAGACCTACAGTTGCGCCTACTTCGAGCGCGACGACATGACGTTGGAGGAAGCCCAACTCAGCAAGGTCGATCTCGCGCTGGGCAAGCTGGCGCTGGAGCCCGGGATGACACTGCTCGACGTCGGCTGCGGCTGGGGCTCGGCCATGAAACGCGCGGTGGAGCGGTATGACGTGAACGTCGTCGGTCTGACGCTGAGCAAAAACCAGGTCCACCACACCGAAAAGCTGTTGGCCGAATTGGGCGGTCGGCGCTCGAAGCGGGTCCTGCTGCAGGGCTGGGAGAAATTCGATCAGCCGGTGGACCGCATCGTCAGCATCGGCGCGTTCGAGCACTTCGGCCACGAACGATATCCCGCATTCTTCGATTTCGCTTACAACTCATTGCCCGAAGACGGAATCATGCTGCTGCACACCATCACCGGCTTGCATCCGGCGCAGGCGGCCCAGCGCGGCTTGCCGCTGACGTTCGAGTTCGCGCGGTTTCTCAAGTTCATCATGACCGAGATCTTCCCGGGCGGTCGGCTGCCGTCAATCGAGATGGTTGAGGACCGGGCCGGCGAGGGCGGATTCGCGGTGACACGCGTGCAGTCTCTGCAGCCGCATTACGCCAGAACACTCGACCTGTGGGCCGCGGCGCTGCAACGCCACCGGGTCGAGGCGATCGCGCTTCAGTCCGAAGAGGTGTACCAGCGATACATGAAATACCTGACCGGCTGCGCCGACATGTTCCGCAAGGGATACATCGACGTCAACCAGTTCACGTTGGAGAAGGTTGCCGCCTGACCGGCATCAGCAAGGCCACCGAGACAACCAGCAGGATCACCGGCGACGCGGCAACAGGGTACGTCCAGACGCCCGACGCGAGCAGCATAACGGCGAGCAGGATCCGGCCGACCGTTAGTGTCATGGCTATCTGACGCCGCGGCGTCAGGTTTGTGACATCGCGCCGTCGGGGAGAAGACATGAAATCAACCCTCCTGTCACGCCGAGATCTGGACTTCCTGCTGTTCGACTGGCTTCGCGTCGATGAACTGACGAAGCGCGAACGGTTCGCCGAGCACTCAGAGGAGACGTTCGCCGGTGTGCTCGACCTGTGCGAGCAGCTGGCCACCCACTACTTTGCGCCGCACAACAGGAAAAGCGACACCAACGAGCCTAGCTTCGACGGGCGGACCGTCACGGTCATCCCCGAGGTCAAGGAGGCGCTCGACGCGTTTGCGCGTGCCGATCTGATCGCGATGGCCATGGACGCCGAACTCGGCGGGGCCCAGCTGCCGATGGCTGTGGCAGGCGCAGGCCTGGCGTTTTTTCATGCCGCGAACACCAGCACGGCCGCGTATGTGCTGCTGACCCAGGGCAACGCGAGCCTGCTGGCCGAATATGGGTCGGCCGAACAGATCGACGCGTTCCTGCGGCCCATGCTTGCGGGCCGGTTCTCGGGAACGATGTGCCTGTCCGAGCCGCAGGCCGGCTCATCGTTGGCCGACATCGTGACTCGCGCCGAGCCCCAAAGTGACGGAACCTATCGCCTTTTCGGGTCGAAAATGTGGATCTCCGGCGGCGACCACGAGCTCACCGACAACATCGTGCATTTGGTGCTGGCGAAGATTCCCGGTGCGCCGCCGGGCACGAAAGGCATCTCGTTGTTCATCGTGCCGAAATACCTCGTCTCGCCCGACGGGACGCTCGGTCAGCGCAACGACGTCGTGCTGGCCGGGCTCAACCACAAGATGGGCTACCGCGGCACCACCAACACCGTGCTGAACTTCGGCGAGGGCGGATTCCGCCCCGACGGCGCTCGGGGCGCGGTCGGCTACCTCGTCGGCGAGCCGCACCGTGGGCTGAGCTACATGTTTCACATGATGAACGAGGCGCGGCTGGGCGTCGGGTTGGGCGCCATCGCGTTGGGCTACACGGGCTATTTGAAGTCACTTGAGTATGCCCGCGGCCGCCCGCAGGGCAGGGCGGTGACCACGAAGGATCCCACCACGCCGCCGGTGCCGATCGTCGAGCACCCCGACGTCAAGCGAATGCTGTTGGCGCAGAAGTCATATGTCGAGGGCGCATTGGCACTCGCTCTGTATTGCTTGCGGCTGATCGACGTCGGTCACAGCCCAGAAAGCCAGGACGAGGCCACGTCGTCGCAGCTCCTTCTGGATATCTTGACACCGATCGCGAAAAGCTGGCCCTCACAGTGGTGTTTGGAGGCCAACAATCTCGCGATCCAGGTACACGGGGGGTACGGCTACACCCGCGAGTACGACGTCGAACAGCATTACCGGGACAACCGGCTCAACCCGATTCATGAGGGCACGCATGGTATCCAGAGCCTTGACCTGTTGGGGCGCAAGGTAACTCAGCGGAACGGTGCCAGCTTGGCCGCGTTGACGGCTGCGGTGTCGGAGAGC
>JAFAWC010000400.1 GCA_019242135.1 Mycobacteriaceae bacterium
GACTCCCCACTTAGTGGGGGCGTTTTGCTGCGATGTTTCCGTCAACACCACATCGGGCGTGGCAAGCTAGGGCTGTGCGAGTCACCGTGCTCGGCTGTTCGGGCAGTGTCACCGGACCGGATTCGCCGGCGTCGGGTTACCTGCTCACAGCGCCGGGCGCTCCCCCCTTGGTGCTCGACTTCGGCAATGGCGTGCTGGGCTCGCTGCAGCGACACGCAGACCCCAACGCGGTGCAGGTCCTTCTCAGCCATCTGCATGCCGACCACTGCATTGACTTACCGTCGCTGTTCGTGTGGCGGCGCTATCACCCGGTGCCGGCAGTTGGAAAGGCCTTGATGTTTGGGCCCAGCGACACCTGGGCACGGCTCGCACAAGCCTCTTCGCCGTTCGGTGGGGAACTCGACGACTTCTCCGACATCTTCGACGTGCGGCACTGGACGGACGGCGAGGAGGTCGAGTTCGGATCGGTGCGGGTGCTGCCGCGGGCAGTGGCGCACCCCACCGAGGCGTACGGCATGAGGATCACCGATGCCACCGGCGCGGTGCTGACCTTCAGCGGTGACACGGGAAAGTGTGACGCGATCGTCGACCTGGCCCGCGACGCCGACGTGTTTTTGTGCGAGGCGTCATGGACGCACGCGCCCGACAAGCGCCCCGAGCACCTGCACCTGTCCGGCACCGAGGCAGGCCAGATTGCTCAGCGCGCCGGCGTCGGCGAGCTGCTTCTGACGCACATCCCGCCGTGGACTTCACGCGAAGACGTCATCACCGAGGCCAAGGCCGAGTTCCACGGCCCCGTGCGGGCCGTGGTGTGCCAGGAGACGTTTGAAGTCACCCACTAGGGTTGACGGAGTGTCCAGTCGAGAAGACGGCCGCCTCGACGACGAGTTGCGACCGGTGACGATCACCCGTGGATTCACGTCGCATCCGGCCGGGTCGGTGCTGGTCGAATTCGGCGAGACCCGCGTGATGTGCGCCGCCAGCGTGACCGATGGAGTGCCGCGCTGGCGCAGGGGTTCCGGCGAGGGATGGCTTACCGCGGAGTATGCGATGTTGCCTGCGGCGACCCACACCCGGTCCGACCGGGAGTCGGTGAAGGGTCGCATTGGCGGTCGCACCCAGGAGATCAGCCGCCTGGTTGGGCGGTCGCTGCGCGCATGCATCGACCTGGCCGCGCTGGGGGAGAACACGATCGCGATCGACTGCGACGTTCTGCAGGCCGACGGCGGCACCCGCACCGCCGCGATCACCGGCGCATACGTCGCATTGGCCGATGCGGTGACCTTCCTGTCCGCGGCGGGCAAGCTGTCCGACCCGCGGCCACTGTCGTGCATGATCGCCGCGGTAAGCGTCGGGGTCGTCGACGGCCGGATCCGGGTGGATCTGCCGTACGAGGAGGATTCGCGTGCCGAGGTCGACATGAACGTCGTAGCCACAGACACCGGAACCCTGGTGGAGGTTCAAGGCACCGGCGAGGGTGCGACGTTCCCGCGCTCGACGCTGGACAAGCTGCTCGATGCGGCGCTGTCAGCGACGGAGAAGCTGTTCGAGATCCAGCGAGCGGCGCTGGATCAGCCGTATCCGGGTGTGCTGCCCGAAGGGCCGCCAACAAAAAAGGCGTTCGGCAGCTGAGGTGACTCGGCTGTTGGTAGCCAGCCGCAACCGCAAGAAATTGTCGGAGATGCGGCGCGTGCTCAATGCGGCGGGGCTTACGATCGCGTTGGTGTCGCTCGGGGATGTCGACGCGTTCGAGGAGTCCCCGGAGACGGGTGCGACATTCGAAGAAAACGCATTGGCGAAGGCTCGCGACGCTTTCAAGGCGACAGGGTTGCCGTCGGTGGCCGACGATTCCGGCCTTGAGGTCGACGCGCTCAACGGCATGCCGGGGGTCCTGTCGGCGCGGTGGGCCGGGGTGCACGGCGACGACGCCGCCAACAACCTGCTGCTGTTAGCCCAATTGCGTGATGTGCCCGACGCGCGGCGCGGGGCCGCCTTCGTTTCGGCCAGCGCACTGGTCTCAGTCGCCGGCGAGGTGGTGGTGCGCGGAAGGTGGCCGGGCCGCGTCGCGCGCCAACCGCGAGGAGACCGTGGGTTCGGCTACGACCCGGTGTTCATCCCGGAGGGTTTAAAGTGCAGCGCCGCCGAGCTCACTCCGGCGCAGAAGGACTCGATGTCGCATCGGGGCCGGGCGCTGGCGAAGCTGATTCCGGCGCTGCGGCAGCTTGCAGATTGAACCGCGACTTGACCTGCTTGGTGCGGAAATGTTCGACGATGATGCCGAGAAACGGGACCGTGCCGGCGAGCAGGGTGCCGACGGTCGTCCAGAGTGGCCAGCGGACCTTGACGGCAAGGTTGAGCGTCGCCAGGAGGTAGACGAAATACACCCAGCCGTGGACGACCCCGACCCACCGGATTTCGTTGTGCATGAGGTAGTGCAGGACCACCTCGACGCACAGCGCGATGAGCCAGAGACCGGTCGCCCACGCCATTACCCGGTAAGCGGTCAGCGCTGTGCGGATCTGACGTGTCGCAGTTGTGCTTTGGGATGTCATCTGGTTGTCCTGTCGTGCTTCTTGTCGGCTTCGCCCAGTGCTGCCAGATACGCGTTGTATTCGGCGAGCGCGGGACCAGCGGGCTCGGCGGGCGGCGCCGGCGGGCGATCGGGCAGCAGGCCGGCGGGGATCTCGGTGACGGTGTCCGGTTTGTGCAGCTGTGGCGGCTCCTCTTCGTAGCGCACGAACTTGCGGTAGGCGTAGACGACGAAACCGGCGAACAGCGGCCATTGCAGCGCATAGCCGAGGTTCTGGCCGGTTCCGGACACGGACTCATAGCGCTGCCACTGCCACCAGCCGAGCGCGAGGCAGGCCAGGGCGGCGCCGATCACCAGCGCAATGAGCGCTGGCCTGCGACGTCGGGTAGTGGACACCCATCGACGGTACCGCTCAGCACTTCGGCCCGACGAACTCGTCGCCGTCGATCACGCCACGCTATCCAGTTGCCGCCAACTGATTGGCAGCGCGGCTGGGCGGTACGATCGGCACGCTGCGGGCGTGATGAAATTGGCAAACATGCGGGTTTTAGGTGCCCGTGCTCGCAAGAGCTTGAGGGTTCGAGTCCCTCCGCCCGCACTATTGCGCCGAAGCTGTTTATGCAGCTAGAGCGCTGTTTTCATGTTTGCCAGCTAACATATTGCGGCCCCCGTGCCCACATTTTGCCCACAGCTTACGAGTAACTTTGGGCAGGAACAGTTACTTCGCGTGCGTACCGGGCGTGCA
>JAFAWC010000416.1 GCA_019242135.1 Mycobacteriaceae bacterium
GACCAGAGCTTGGGGGTTCCGCGGGGTGGCGGTAACGGGTTCGCTTTTGTTCGGACTGTGGCACGTGGTTACGTCGCTGGGGCTGACCAGCAGCAACGTCGGATTCACCCGGCTGTTAGGCGCAGGCTTCGTCGGTGAGTTGGCCGGCGTACTGCTCGCCGTGGCCGCGACCGCGGCGGCCGGGTTCGTCTTCATCTGGCTGCGCCGGCGCAGCGGCAGTCTGCTCGCCCCGATCGCGCTGCACTGGTCTCTGAACGGCCTCGGTGCGCTCGCCGCGGCGCTGGTGTGGCACCTGGCGTCCTGAGAGCCCTACGGCTTGGCGCTGAGCTTGTTCTCCAGCAGCTCCTTGGCCACCACGACCACCGGACGGTGCGATTCTTCGGACAACCTGGTGAGCAGAGCGAACGCGGCGACCGCGTCGACCTCGAACCGCTCCATCAATACACCCTTGGCCTGCCCGATGATGTCCCGGCTGCCCAGCGCCGACCGATAGTGCCGGTCGTGGTGTACCGCCTCCAGGGTCAGCGCCGTGTGGGTCGCCAGAATCTCGCCGGCCTGCTGCACATCGCGGTCCAGCGCGTTCGGCTGGTCGCCCAGCAACGTCAGCGCACCCCACGTGCGGACGTGGGTATACAGCGGTAAGCAGATCATTGACCGCACAGCCGTTTCCGAGCGGGCCGCGTCGGTGAATTGCGGCCAGCGGGTCTCCGCGGCGAGGTCGGTCACCTGGACCACTCGCCGAGTATCGGCGGCCTCAATGGCAGGGCCTTCACCGCCGTCTCGGTGAAGCTCTTCGATGACGCACGCGGTGGTGCCGGGCGGCGAAACCGGACGCCAACCTCCCTTGCCGAGCAGCATCAGCGCGCCCGCGGCGACGACGTAGTCGATGTGCACGGCTGCCAGGCCGGCGAACTGTTCTACTACGGGCTCGTAGTGTGGCTTGGTTTCGCTCTGCACCTCGCGCGCCAGTTCCGCGGTATCCCGGAAAAGCTCGATGCACGATCGCCCGACGGGAGTGAGGATCCGGTCGTAGCCGAGGAACTCCATCTCCTGCGCGATCTCCTGAGTTTGATCGTCTGCCTGGTTCATGGCCCGCCACCTTCCACCAGCGGTTGTTACCCAAAGTACGACTTATTACACCGTCAGGAAAGCAGAACGGCCGCCCCGGCGATACTCCCGTCGGCCAGGTCGGTCAGCGCCTGGTCGGCCCGAGCGAGCGAATAGGTCGGATGGCTGACACGGATGCGGTGTTGTTCAGCGAAAGCCAGGAATTCGCGGGCGTCGGCGCGGGTGTTGGAAGTCACCGACTTCAGCTCCCGCTCGTAGAACAGGTGCCGCTGGTAGTTCAGCGTGCCGATGTCGCTGAGATGGATGCCGGCGATGGCCAACGTGCCGCCGCGATCCAGCGCCTCCAACGCGGGCTGCACCAGGTCACCGACCGGCGCGAACAAGATCGCGGCGTCCAAGGGCACCGGCGGACTGCCGGTCGCGCTCTGTACCGACGCCGCACCGAGGGAACGCGCCAGTTCCTGGGCGGCGGCGCCGCGGGTCATCACGTGCACTTCGATTCCCTGGGACAGCGCTACCTGGGCGGTGATGTGCGCGCTGCCACCGAATCCGTACAAGCCGAGCCGGGCGCCCGGCGCCACGTTGGCGCGTAGCAACGACCGGTAGCCGATGATGCCCGCGCACAGCAGCGGCGCCAACTCCGCGTCGGAATATTGCGCCGGCAGCCGGTGGGCGAACGCCGCTGGCACAGTGGCGAATTCAGCGTACCCGCCGTCGGCGTCCCAGCCGGTGTAACGCGATTCGGGGCAGAGGTTCTCGCTGCCGCGTACGCAGTACCGGCACACCCCGCAGGTGTGGCGAAGCCAGGCGATGCCGACCCGGTCGCCGACGGTGAACTGCGGCTGCGTTTCCACCGCCGGGCCGATCTCGACCACCTCGCCGACCACCTCGTGACCGGGCGTCACGCCCGGTCGGTGCACGGGCAGGTCTCCTTCGCTGACATGCAGATCGGTGCGGCATACACCGCATGCGCGCACAGCGACGAGCAACTCGTCGCCGGCCGGACGAGGAACGTCGGCCGTCACGCGCTCGAGGGGGCGGGTGCTCATCGGGCCGGGCCGCCGCACCCGCCAGGCGGTCATCGTGCGTTTTGTCGCCATCACCTGATCGTGGCGCGTGCGCTCCGACGTCCCACTGCCACTATTGCGGCGGCGTCATTCCCGGTGCGTTCTCCGGGGCGACGGGGACCGGCACCCCCACCGGTGACCCGCCGGGCGCCGCCGGTGCGGCCCCGGGCGCGGCCGGTGCGGCCCCGGGTGCCGCCGGCTCCCCCGCAGGTGCGGCCGGCGCGGGCGGCGCGGTGTACGGCCGGATCGACTCAGCCAGCGCCTTGGCGGCGACCTTGTCGACCGGGTTGCTGGCTGAGCCGAGCCACACGACGAACCAGCGGTTGGTCGGCGCCGTGGACGAGGTCTGCCGAGAGTTCCCCGTCCCCAGCGCGGCCGCCCAGATCTGGCCGTTGGGCTTGCTCGTGTCGGTGAACTTCACCTCGTAGTACGCCGCCGAGCCTGGCACCCCGGCCGCGTCGAGCGTGGTCGTCTCCTGGTTGATGCGGGTACCGGGGAACGGCATGTAGAACTCGCCCATGTCGGATGCCAGTCGGATGGCGGCCTTCTGATTGTCCTGCTCGGCGCCGGCGAACAGCCTCAGGTCCAGCTTGCCCAGCAAAATGCTGGTGTCGGTGATCGGCGGCTGTCCCGGCGCCGGAGACTTGAGCAGCACGGCTTGGCCGTAGCTGATCCGCGACGCGTCGCCGGGGGCCCAGCCGGCCGGCACCACATAACTGAAGCCCCCGGTGGGCACGTCGACGCGTCCGGGCTCAGCCGCGGCCGGCGGCGCGTTAGGGTCGGTGGGCGCCGGCGCAGCGTTGGGGTCCACCGGCGTCGTCGGTGGCGCGTTCGGGTCGGTGACCGGTGTGGGCTGCGCGTTCGGCGACGCCGGTGGCGGCGCGGTCGTGGTCGTCGGTGCCGGTGGCGGCGCGGTCGTGGTCGTGTCAGGCGTTGGTGGTGGCGGATCGGCGTAAGCTGCCGGCGCGGCCACCGGCAGCGTTAGCACCACCGTGCCCGCCCCCGCAGCCACACTCCTCGCGAATGTCGTCCAAAGCCCCGTGCGATCGGATTTCCCCTCCGGCTCCTTCATGACGACGAAACTACCGTGTTACCGCCGTGACGCAAGTGTGAGGTGGTGAAAGCCAGACGGTTCTCAGACGGGGTGAATAGCAACCTCATGTGCCTTGACGGCGAAGTACACCCGGTCCCCCGCAGCCAAGCGCAACGCGGCGGCGGACTCGGCGGTGACGTCGGCCGCCAGCCCCGGCGCTCCGTCCGTTTGTTCGGTCGCCCGCACTCGTACGCCGGACCCGCTGGCATCCAGCTCGGCCACCGTCACGGTCACGGTATTGCGGGGACTGCCGTGCGGGGTTTCACGGAACACCGCCACCGCCGACGGGCTGTACACGGCCACCGCGCGCGTCCCGGCGGGGTGCTGATCACCGGCCGCGTGCCAATGGCTGCCGTCAGCGGCCTGCAGCGCGCCGTCGGGGCCCACGGTGCCGTTGACGAGGTTCACTCCGGCGAGGCGGGCCGCGAAACCGCTGCGCGGGGCAGACAGCACCCGAGCTGTTGCGCCGGCCTCGACAACCCGGCCCTCCTCCATCACCAACACCCGGTCGGCGAGCGTGAGAATATCCACCAGATCGTGCGTCACCAGCACGGCGGCACGATCCTCGCGCACCAGCGCCACCCGCAGCAGGGCGCGCAGCCCGGAGGCGGCGGCCACGTCCAGTCCCGCCAGCGGCTCGTCGAGCAGCAGCACGTCAGGATCGGCGGCCAGCGCCCGCGCGATCGCTACCCGCTGCGCCTGCCCGCCGGACAAATGTCGCGGCCTGCGTTCGGCAAGATGGGCGGCGTCGACGCGCTCCAGCCAGTACCGGGCGGCCGCTCGCGCCGCCCGCCGTCCGCGGCGACGGCTGCGCGGCCCGAACGCGACGTTGTCGAGGACGGACATGTGCGGAAACAGCAGAGCGTCTTGGGGCAGCAGCCCGATCCGCCGGGCATGGGCCGGAACCAGCACACCCGACGCGGTCTCGGTGAGAATCCGGGCGCCCGCGCGGATACTGCCCGCATCCGGGCGCAGCAACCCCGCGATGACATGCAGCACCGTCGATTTGCCCGCGGCGTTCGCCCCGATCAGGGCTACCACTTCGCCCGCGGCCGCTTCGAATTCGACGGCGACGCCGCGCGGCCCCACCCGAAGGCGGGCCTCGACCCCGGTCACCTCCGCGGCTCGCCCGCGCCCAGCTGGCGTGCCCCCACCGTGATCACGACAACCGCGGCCACCACCACGAGAAGCATCGACAGCGCAACCGCCGCGTCGGCGTCGCTTTCTCTTTGGAGATAGATTTCCAAGGGCAGCGTTCGGGTCACCCCCTGCCGGGAACCGGCGAACGTCAACGTGGCGCCGAACTCGCCGA
>JAFAWC010000429.1 GCA_019242135.1 Mycobacteriaceae bacterium
GACGGGCGCGCGGCTCGTCGTGACGACCGAACCATACAACCGGCGCTCGGAAAAGCCCGACGGCAGCCTGTACCCGGAGGATCAGCCGGACCGGATCGACAATTGGAATGCGTTGGTGCGCAGCGCCGTAGCGCAGTACCCGAACGCCCGCGTGTTGGATCTCAACAGCAAGCTCGGGCCCGGCGGCGCGTATGCGACCAAGCTGGACGGGATCAAGATGCGCAGCGACGGTGTGCACCCGACCGCCGACGCGGTGAGGTGGCTGACGCCGTGGCTGCTGCAGTCACTGCAATGACCGCCGAACCACCTACCGCCCGAGCCGGCCCCGGCCGAGGCGCAGCAGCAGCATTGCGAGGTCCTTGCCCTCGGGGCCGAGCTCGCTGTAGCGCTCGATGACCTTCATCTCGCGGCTGTGCACCAGGCGGGTTCCGCCCGACGCCATCCGCGCCCGGCCGATTTCCTGGGACACCGCCGTGCGGCGTTTGACCGCCGCGAGAATTTCCGCGTCGAGCCGGTCGATCTCATGACGCAGATCATCGATCTGCAGCACTGGTTCGGTTTCAATACTCATTGCAGTCTCACCATTCTCTTGTTGTGTCGGTTCTTCTGGTTCGCGGACCATTCCTTCTCCGGCCTCACACAAGAGACGAGCCCCGGATCCGGAAGCGGACCGCGGGGCTCTGAAATGCAGCTACACCGCGGGTACCGCCGACCGGTACCCGTCGAAAAATCGGCGCTCAGCCTCGTGGCCGAAGAGCCGACAGCACTGCGTGTAGAGCACGGGTCGAGTGTGCCACTAACACGGCACGCCGCGCAAAGTTTTCGCCACGGAGCCGAACCGAGCGGCGACGGTATGCCTGTCGCACCACGGCGGTAAATTGGGACGGACATGACCGCGCATCTCACCGACCCGGAAGCCCACTCGAAAACCGACGAACTGCTCGAGGGTCTGAATCCACCACAGCGCCAGGCAGTCCTGCACGAGGGATCGCCGCTGTTGATCGTGGCCGGCGCCGGGTCGGGCAAGACCGCGGTGCTGACCCGCCGGATCGCGTATCTGCTCGCGGCACGTGACGTCGGCCCCGGGCAGATCCTGGCCATCACATTCACCAACAAGGCCGCCGCCGAGATGCGTGAGCGGGTGGTCGCACTGGTCGGGCCGCGGGCTCGATCGATGTGGGTGTCGACGTTTCACTCGATGTGCGTGCGGATCCTGCGCAACCAGGCATCGCTGATACGCGGCCTGAACTCGAACTTCTCGATCTACGACGCCGATGATTCGCGTCGCCTGCTGGCGATGATCGCCAAGGACATGGGCCTGGACACCAAGCGGTATTCGCCGCGGCTGCTGGCCAACTGCATCTCGAATCTGAAAAACGAGCTGATCGATCCCGAGCAGGCGGCTGCCAACCTGTCGATGGATTCCGACGCCGGTGATCTGAACCGCATCGTCGCCGAGGTCTATGGACAGTACCAGCGCCGGCTGCGCGGCGCGAACGCACTCGACTTCGATGACCTGATCGGCGAGACAGTGGCAGTGCTGCAACACTTTCCGCAGATCGCCCAGTACTACCGGCGGCGGTTCCGCCACATCCTCGTCGACGAATATCAGGACACCAACCACGCCCAGTACGCCTTGGTGCGCGAGCTGGCCGGCACGGACAGCAACGACGACGTACCGCCTGCCGAGTTGTGCGTCGTGGGTGACGCCGACCAGTCGATCTACGCCTTTCGTGGCGCAACCATCCGCAACATCGAGGACTTCGAACGCGACTATCCCGACGCGAAGACCATTCTTCTGGAGCAGAATTACCGTTCCACACAGAACATCTTGTCGGCTGCGAACTCCGTCATCAAGCACAACAGCGGCCGTCGCGAGAAGCGGCTGTGGAGCGACGCCGGCGACGGTGAGCTGATCGTCGGTTACGTCGCTGACAACGAGCACGACGAAGCCGCTTTCGTCGCAAGTGAAATCGACCGTCTCGCCGACAGCGGCGAGATCACCTACAACGACGTCGCCGTCTTCTACCGCACCAACAACTCCTCACGCTCCCTGGAAGAGGTGTTCATTCGCGCCGGTATCCCGTACAAGGTCGTTGGCGGCGTTCGCTTCTACGAGCGCAAGGAGATTCGCGACGTCGTCGCCTACCTGCGGGTGCTCGACAATCCGGGCGATTCGGTCAGCATGCGACGCATCCTGAACACTCCGCGTCGCGGCATCGGCGATCGTGCGGAGGCCTGCGTCGCGGTGTACGCCGAGAACACCGGCGCCGCCTTCGTCGACGCGCTTCAAGCGGCCGCCGACGGGAAAGTGCCCATGCTCAACACCCGCGCCGAGAAGGCCATTGCGGCGTTCATCGAGATCATCGACGATCTGCGCGCCCGCCTAGATGACGAGCTGGGGGAGCTGGTCGAGGCGGTGCTGGACCGCACCGGCTACCGCACCGAACTTGAGGCCTCCAGCGATCCCCAGGACCTCGCCCGGCTGGACAACCTCAACGAACTGGTCAGCGTCGCACACGAATTCAGCATCGACCAGGCCAACGCGGCGGCCCTGCAGGACACCGACGACGAGGACGTGCCCGACACCGGCGCTCTCGCCGCGTTCCTGGAACGGGTGTCGCTGGTGGCCGACGCGGACGAAATCCCCGAGCACGGCGCCGGCGTGGTGACCCTGATGACCCTGCACACCGCCAAGGGCCTGGAGTTTCCCGTCGTGTTCGTGACCGGCTGGGAGGACGGCATGTTCCCGCACATGCGGGCACTGGGCGATCCGGCCGAGCTGTCGGAGGAACGTCGGCTGGCCTACGTGGGGATCACCCGCGCCCGTCAGCGCCTCTACGTCAGCCGCGCCAAGGTCCGGTCGTCGTGGGGTCAGCCGATGATGAACCCCGAATCGCGGTTCCTGCGCGAGATCCCGCAGCACCTCATCGACTGGCGGCGCACCGATCCCGGGCCTGCGCGCAGCGCTCCCGGCCAGTTCGGCGCACCCCGGACCGCTCTCGGGACCACCCCCCGTCCCGCACCCGGGCACTCACCGTCGCGCGCGACCAAGCGGCCGCTGCTCGTTCTCGAGCCGGGCGACCGGGTTTCGCACGACAAGTACGGCCTGGGTCGTGTCGAGGAAGTTTCGGGGGTGGGCGAGTCGGCGATGTCGTTGATCGACTTCGGCAGCGCGGGCCGGGTCAAGCTGATGCACAACCACGCGCCGCTCCACAAGCTTTAGCCGGGTTTCGTCCACCGCCAGGTCGGCGGCGCCAGCGCCAGCACAACCGTCGCGGCGGGCAACGCCGGAAAGGCGTAGACCACGCCTGCCATGTGCGCGCCGGCGATGAAGATGCCGGAGAAGATCAACAGCGCGAGCACCGCGGCTACCACGGCGAAGAAGATGCCGATGCGCCGCCGCAGGAGCAGGCCGACGACGCAGGCGATGGTGGTGGCGCCGAACACACCGGTGAGGAATCCGACGCCGACGCAGAACAACCGGTCGGTGCGCCACCAGCCGGTGATCAGTCCGGTGGCCACCACCGAGGTCGCCCATCCGCTGACGATGCTGACCGCCGACGCGGCGACCGCGGTGGCGCTGCTCGGCGGGGCCGGCGGGCTCGGCCGCCCGGGTGTCCGCCTGGGTACCGGCCTGATGATCCCGGTGGCCGATTCCTCCGCGGCGCCGGGCTCCAGGCTGCTGGGGTGCCGCCGGATGATGCTGGTGCGGGTGTCGTCGCTCAGCGGCTCAGGGATCGGGCCGGTCGGGTGGCGGCGAATGATGCCGGTGCGGCTGTCCTCGCCCGGTGGGCTGGGCTCGTCGGGCTCCCGGAACGTTCGCGGCTGCTCGCCCCCGGACGGGGCCGCTCCGCTGGACTTCCGGAATGTTCGCGGCTGCTCGCCGCCCGACGGTGCGTCTTGTGGTTCGTCGGAAGGGGACAACAGGTCAGCCGGTGAGGGTTCCCGGGCTCAGCCCACGCTGGGCCAGCCACGGCACCGGGTCGGTCCGGTTGGTGCCGTTGAGCAGGACCTCGAAATGCAGGTGCGGGCCAGTCGAATTGCCGCGGTTACCCATGGTCGCGATCTGGTCGCCCGCCATCACCCGTTGGCCGACGCTGCACGTGATGGTGTTGACGTGGCCGTACACCGTGACGGTGCCGTCGGGATGGCGCACTTTGACCCACAGGCCGAAGCCCGCGGCGGGGCCGGCGTCGGTCACGACGCCGTCGGAGGCCGCCAGAATCGGTGTGCCGATCGAGTTCGCGATGTCGATCCCACCGTGCAGAACCCCCCAGCGATAGCCGAAGCCAGAAGTGTAGATGCCGTGTGTCGGCATCACGAACAGCGGTCGCTGCAGCCGCGCGTCGCGGTCGGCCCGCTCCTGTGCGAACGCCTGCGCGTTGGCCAGCTCCTCGCTGTGCACCGCGACGTCGGCCGACGGCCGCACTGTCACCAGCTCCACGCCGCTGTTGGTCTTCTCGATGGCCGCGCCGCCCAGCGCCGACTCGTCAGCGGCGAGCACGGCCTGGCCGGGATGCGATTGAGCGGCATGCACGGCCGTGTGGGCGGCCGCGGCCGCCGCTCCGGTGGCCATCGCCGCGATCAGCAGCCGCCCCTTGACGACGCCCGCGCTGGCGGGCTCCTTGCGGTGCGCCCCGCCGCTGCCGTTCACCACGCGCGGCCGTTCGGCCGGGTCGGCGCGAAACTCACTGGGCACGGCCAGCCGTAGCGGGGTGAGGTTGTCGGTGTCGCTCAGGTCGTCGAGCTCGGGGGCGCGAAGCACCTGCGATTCGGTGTCGAACGCGGAATTGTCCAGGAAGTCAAGGTCGTTGAGGCTGCCGAACTCGTTGAACGGGATGATGTCGGTGACTTCCGGGTCGACCCAGCGGTGCCGAGCGTTCGTCGTTACCTCTGACGGAGATCGCGACGACCGGTGCTGCGCCAACCTGGGAAACCCTCTGTGCCGTGAGTGAGTACCGTGACCAAAACGTTATCTGGCTCCGGCAGACATTAACCAAAGCCCAATCTTTTGAGCAACTCGGGAGTGTAATTCAGCCCTTTTTGTGATCTGAATCACCCTCGGGCGCCCGTGACATCCATCACGATCGGTACGCGGTTCCGACTCCCGCATCGGGGGTGGATAAAGTTCCTCCGAGACTGCCCCGAGCGAGCACGCCCAAAGCGAGTTCCGAACCGAGTCACCGTCGACAAGACAGCGAGCCCATGGATCTTTTCGAGTACCAGGCGAAGGAGCTGTTCGCCAAGCACAACGTGCCCACCACGCCCGGCCGGGTGACGAGCAGCGCCGACGAGGCGCGCCGGATCGCCGAGGAGATCGGCCGGCCGGTCATGGTGAAGGCGCAGGTCAAGACGGGTGGACGCGGCAAGGCCGGCGGAGTGAAGTTCGCCGCGACACCCGACGACGCCTACACCCACGCCAACAACATCCTCGGCCTCGACATCAAGGGCCACGTCGTCAAGAAGCTACTGGTGTCGGAGGCAAGCGACATCGCCGAGGAGTACTACGTCTCGTTCCTGCTGGATCGCGCCAATCGCACCTACCTCGCGATGTGCTCGGTAGAGGGCGGCATGGAGATCGAGGAGGTGGCCGCGACCAAGCCGGAGCGGCTGGCCAAGGTTCCGGTAGACGCGGTCAGGGGAGTGGACCTCGCGTTTGCCCGCTCGATCGCCGAGCAGGGTCACTTGCCCACCGAAGTCCTCGACGCGGCAGCCGTGACGATTTTGAAACTGTGGGAGATGTTCGTCGCCGAAGACGCCACCCTCGTCGAGGTGAACCCGCTGGTGCGCACACCCGACGACCGGATACTTGCGTTGGACGCCAAGGTCACTCTCGACGCCAACGCCGACTTCCGCCATCCCGAGCATGCCGAGTACGAAGACCGCGACGCCACCGACCCGCTGGAGCTCAAGGCCAAGGCGCATGAGCTGAACTACGTCAAGCTCGACGGTGAGGTCGGGATCATCGGGAACGGCGCGGGCCTAGTGATGTCCACGTTGGACGTCGTCGCCTACGCCGGCGAGAAGCACGGTGGGGTCAAGCCGGCCAACTTCCTCGACATTGGCGGCGGCGCGTCCGCCGAAGTGATGGCGG
>JAFAWC010000704.1 GCA_019242135.1 Mycobacteriaceae bacterium
CTCGACCCGGATGCCGAGGTCAACGGTCGCCCACATGGCATGCGCTCCAAGGTGATTCGCTGTCTGTACCCGGTCGCCGAGGGCGGCGCCGGGCTGACGGCCGCGCTGGAAGAGGTGCGTGCGCAGGCGTCGGCAGCGATCGCCGACGGCGCGCGGATCATCATCCTGTCTGACCGGGAATCCGACGAGAAGATGGCGCCGATCCCGTCGCTGCTGTCGGTCGCCGCTGTGCACCACCATCTGGTGCGCGAGCGGACCCGCACGCTTGTCGGCCTGGTGGTCGAATCGGGTGACGCCCGCGAGGTTCATCACATGGCCGCGCTTATCGGTTTCGGCGCCGCGGCGATAAACCCATATATGGCCTTCGAGTCGATCGAGGACATGCTCGACCGCAAGGTGCTCGTCGGGCTCGACCGCGAGAAGGCGCTCGCCAACTACGTCAAGGCCGCCGGCAAGGGTGTGCTCAAAGTGATGTCAAAGATGGGCATCTCAACGCTGGCGTCCTACACCGGCGCGCAGCTCTTCCAGGCGGTCGGGATTTCGCAGGCGGTGCTCGACGAGTATTTCGCGGGCCTGACCTGTCCGACCGGCGGCATCGACCTCGACGACATCGCCGACGATGTCGCGAGACGCCACGCGCTTGCCTTCCTGCCGCGCCCCGAGGAACGCGCGCACCGCGAACTCGAGGTCGGCGGCGAGTACCAATGGCGCCGTGAAGGCGAATACCACTTGTTCAACCCCGACACGGTGTTCAAGCTGCAGCACTCCACTCGGACTGGCCAGTACGAAATCTTCAAGGAATACACGAGACTCGTCGACGACCAGTCCGCGCGCATGGCCTCGCTGCGGGGATTGCTGCGGTTCCGCGAGGGGATACGGGCGCCGGTGCCGCTGGAGGAGGTCGAACCGGCGACGGAGATTGTGAAACGGTTCTCGACGGGCGCTATGAGCTACGGCTCGATCTCTGCGGAGGCGCACGAGACGCTCGCAATCGCGATGAACCGTCTTGGTGGCCGCAGCAACTGCGGTGAGGGCGGCGAAGACGTCAGCCGGTTCGAGCGCGATCCGAACGGGGACTGGCGGCGCAGCGCGATCAAGCAGGTGGCCTCCGGCCGATTCGGCGTGACTTCGCATTACCTGACCAATTGCACCGATCTGCAAATCAAAATGGCGCAGGGTGCGAAACCGGGGGAGGGCGGCCAGCTTCCGGGCGGAAAGGTCTACCCCTGGATCGCTGATGTCCGGCACTCAACACCCGGTGTCGGCTTGATCTCGCCACCGCCGCACCACGACATCTACTCGATCGAAGACCTGAAGCAGCTGATCCACGACCTGAAGAACTCCAACCCCCAGGCCCGCGTGCATGTGAAGTTGGTGTCCGAGGTCGGTGTGGGCACAGTCGCCGCGGGCGTGTCCAAAGCGCATGCCGACGTGGTGCTGATCTCCGGGCACGACGGCGGTACTGGCGCCACGCCGCTGACGTCGATGAAACATGCGGGCGCGCCTTGGGAACTCGGACTGGCCGAGACCCAGCAGACGTTGTTGCTCAATGGTTTACGTGACCGCATCGTCGTGCAGGTCGACGGTCAGCTCAAGACGGGGCGCGATGTGGTGGTCGCGACACTGCTGGGCGCCGAGGAGTACGGTTTCGCCACCGCGCCGCTCGTGGTATCGGGCTGCATCATGATGAGGGTGTGTCACCTGGACACCTGCCCAGTCGGAGTCGCCACCCAGAACCCTGAGTTGCGCAAGCGGTATAACGGCAGACCCGAATTCGTCGAGAACTTCTTCCTGTTCATCGCTGAGGAGGTCCGGGAATACTTGGCTCAGTTGGGCTTCCGGACCATCAATGAGGCCGTTGGCCAAGTGAGCTCGTTGGACACCACCGTCGCAGCCGAGCACTGGAAGGCGCGCAAGCTCGATTTGTCGCCGGTGTTGCACGAGCCGGAATCGGCGTTCATGAACCAGGATCTGTATTGCAGCTCGCGCCAGGACCATGGGTTGGACAAGGCGCTGGATCAGCAGCTGATCGTGATGAGTCGCGAGGCGCTGGATCAGGAGAAGCCGGTTAAATTCTCTACGACGATCTCAAATGTCAACCGCACGGTGGGCACGATGCTTGGCCACGAGCTCACAAAAGCCTATGGCGGCAAAGGTCTTCCCGACGACACCATCGACATCACCTTCGACGGCTCCGCGGGCAACAGCTTCGGCGCATTCGTTCCGAAGGGCATCACCTTGCGCGTGTACGGCGACGCCAACGACTACGTTGGCAAAGGCTTGTCCGGCGGCAGAATCGTGGTGCGTCCCGCTCGCACCGCGCCCGACGGCTATGTCGCCGAGCAGAACATCATCGGCGGCAACGTGATCCTGTTCGGTGCCACCAGTGGCGAAGCCTTCCTGCGCGGCGTCGTGGGGGAGCGGTTCGCGGTGCGCAACTCGGGCGCGCACGCGGTGGTCGAGGGTGTCGGCGACCACGGCTGCGAGTACATGACCGGCGGTAAGGTCGTCATTCTCGGTCCCACCGGCCGCAACTTCGCTGCGGGCATGTCTGGTGGCGTGGCATACGTCTACGACCCAAAGGGTGCGCTGCCCGATCACCTCAACCCTGAGATGGTCGAGTTGGAAGGCCTCGACGACGACGACTTCGAGTGGCTGCACCGGATGTTGACCAAACATCTGGACGCCACTGATTCCGCACCGGGCAAACGCATCCTGTCGCACTGGCCCACGGAACGACAGCGGTTCGTGAAAGTGATGCCCCGCGACTACAAGCGTGTCCTGGAGGCGATCGCCGAGGCCGAGCAGAACGGCACCGACGTCGACCAGGCGATTATGGCAGCGGCGCATGGCTGATCCCGCTGGCTTTCTCAAGCACCGTCAGCGAGAACTGCCCAAGCGGCGACCCATTCCGCTGCGCATTCTCGACTGGAAAGAGGTCTATGAAGACTTGGACGAGGGCACGCTGCGAAGGCAGGCCGCCCGGTGCATGGACTGTGGAGTCCCGTTCTGCCACAATGGCTGTCCGCTCGGCAATCTGATTCCGGAGTGGAACGACCTGGTGCGCACCGACCGGTGGCGCGACGCGATCGACCGGTTGCATGCGACCAACAACTTCCCCGAGTTCACCGGCCGGCTCTGCCCGGCGCCGTGTGAGGCCTCGTGCGTGCTCGGCATCAACCAGGACCCGGTGACGATCAAGCAGGTCGAGGTCGAGATAATCGACCACGCCTTCGAGCAGGGCTGGGTGGAGCCGGTGCCACCGCAGGTGCTGACGAGCAAGACGGTCGCGGTAGTCGGTTCGGGCCCCGCGGGTCTGGCGGCGGCACAACAGCTGACCCGCGCCGGGCATTCGGTGACCGTGTTCGAGCGCGACGACCGCATCGGAGGCCTGCTGCGCTACGGCATTCCGGAATTCAAGATGGAAAAGCGCCATGTCGAGCGCCGCCTCACGCAGATGCAAGCGGAGGGCACAGTGTTTAAAGCCGGCGTCAACGTCGGCGTTGATCTGACTGCGGCGAACCTTCTTTCCGATTTCGACGCGGTAGTGCTGGCCGGCGGTGCGACGGCGTGGCGTGATCTGCCGATTCCGGGCCGCGAACTCGACGGTATCCACCAGGCCATGGAGTTTCTGCCGTGGGCCAACCGTGTCCAGGAGGGCGATGACGTGTTGGGCCGCGACGGCGAACCGCCTATCACCGCCAAGGGCAAGAAGGTGATCATCATCGGCGGCGGTGACACCGGGGCAGACTGCCTGGGCACCGTCCACCGGCAAGGTGCCACCGAGGTGCACCAGTTCGAAATCATGCCGCGCCCACCGGATACTCGCGCGGAGTCGACGCCGTGGCCGACCTATCCGCTGATGTTCCGGGTCTCGTCGGCCCACGAAGAGGGGGGCGAGCGGGTGTTTTCGGTGAACACCGAGGAGTTCGTCGGCCGTGACGACCGCGTCGCCGGTCTGCGTGCGCACGAGGTGCGGATGGAGGGCGGCAAGTTCGCGAAGGTCGAGGGCACCGACTTCGAGTTGGAGGCCGACCTGGTGCTGCTCGCGATGGGATTCGTCGGGCCGGAACGCGAGGGCTTGTTGACCGACCTCGGCGTCGAGATCACCGATCGCGGCAATGTCGCCCGGGACGAGAACTTCGCGACGAACGTGCCGGGCGTGTACGTGGCGGGGGACATGGGCCGCGGCCAGTCGCTGATCGTCTGGGCCATCGCCGAAGGCCGGGCGGCGGCGGGGGGGGTGGATGATTTTCTGATGGGCGTGACGGCGCTGCCGGCGCCGATCAAGCCCACCGCCGCACCCCAGCGATGAGCGCTCGCGCGAAGAGCAGACAGCCCCAGCGATGAGCGCTCGCGCGAAGAGCAAATAACCCACCGGTAACTAAACTCTCGACACGCGGTTGAGAGTTTTTGGCGCGCCTACCAAAGTTTGCCGTATTTCGGGTGTTGAATGTTTAGACGTCGGCGGTGCGGTGTAGCCTTACTCCGACGCAAATAATCGAACTGGTTCGTTGCAGGAGTGGTCATCGTGCACCTCAACCCGTTAGCCCGGTCAAGAGCCGGTCGAATCGCCTGGTCATGGTTTCGTCATCCCGTCAAGAGCCGCGAGTTCCCGGCCAAGCATGAGCGTCTTGTAACGGCGGACGAGCTACTGCGCTACGGCGTCTGCTAGGCCGCCCCCAACCGACGCGCCCTCGGCCAGCAATCCGGGCATGTTTGCTGACTGTTATCAATCCGTTATCGGACCCGTACCGAGCAATCCCGATTCCCTAATCGCATCCGCCAGTGGCTCCAACACCGCCGCGTCATACGGTTGCGGGAGATAGATGATCGCGAGGTCGAGTCCCTCAGCGCCCAGCGCAGCCGCGTCGGCCACTGTTTTCGAGTAGTCGCGATCCTCGCCGAGACGCAGGTGCGCGGACAGTCTGATCTCCTTTGGATCCCGACCGATGTCGGCGCAGTGTGAGGCCAGCACGTCGCGCTTGCGAGCGAACACCTGCGGCGGTCCGCCGACGAAGTTCCAGTGCTGGGCGTATTTCGCCGTGATACGGAGGGTGCGCTTCTCGCCGCTGCCGCCGATGCAAATCGGCGGATGCGGCCGCTGCGGGCCCTTCGGCTCGTTGCGCGCCCCCTTGAGGTGGTAATAGCTGCCGTCGAAGTCGGTGGTCTCGTCGGATAGCAGGCCGATCAACACCTGGCAGGCCTCCTCGAAGCGGTCGAACCGCTCCTTGAGCGTGCCCAGTTCGATGCCGTATGCGCCGGATTCCTCTTCATTCCAGCCGGCCCCGATGCCTAGTTCGAGCCGGCCGTCGGAGATGATGTCGAGCGCCGCGGCCATGTTGGCCAGCACCGCCGGGTGCCGGTAGTGAATCCCGGTGACAAGTGTTCCGAGGCGTAGCCGTCGGGTGGCCTGACCAAGCGCGATCAGCGTGGTCCAACCTTCCAGGCAGGGGCCGGTTGAGTCGGAGAAGATCGGATAGAAGTGGTCAAATGTCCAGCCGGACTCATAGACGTCGATTCCGTCCGCCTCGCGCCAGACCGCGAGCATGTCTGGCCAGGTGGTGTTTTGCGGAGAGGTTTTGAATGCGAATTGCACCTGCTCGAGCCTAGCGAACCGGCGCCAGTGGGTACGACCGCCCAGACCGCCAAGACCGCCAAGACCGCCAAGACCGCCAACACGGCTAACAGAGCCCAAGCCCGCCAAGGCAGCCAAGATAGGTAGAAGACACACTGGAGACCATGGACCCGGCAGCCGCGTTGCGGGAGATCGCCTACTACAAGGATCGTGCGCGCGAGGATCCGCGTCGCGTCATGGCGTACCGGCGGGCCGCTGACGTGGTGGAGGCGCTCGATGAGGCCGAACGTGACCGGCTTGGCCAAACCAACGGCTGGCAGCGCCTGGCTGGGATCGGACCGAAGACCGCCAAGGTAATCGCGCAGACGTGGGCGGGCCAGGTGCCCGACATTCTCATCGAATTACGTTCGGGTGCAACTGATTTAGGCGGCGGCGAGATCAGGGCCGCTTTGCGCGGCGATCTGCACTGTCATTCGAACTGGTCCGACGGCTCGGCGCCGATCGAAGAGATGATGCAGGCCGCCAAGGCGCTGGGCCACGAATATTGCGCGCTGACCGATCACTCACCGCGGCTGAAAATCGCCAACGGGCTCTCGCCGGAACGGCTTCGCGCTCAGCTCGATGTCATCGACGAGCTGCGCGATCAACTGGCGCCGCTGCGGATCCTCACCGGCATCGAGGTCGACATCCTTGAGGATGGCACGCTCGATCAGGAGACCGAGCTGCTCGAGCGGCTCGACGTGGTCGTGGCCAGCGTCCACTCGAAGCTGTCGATGGATGCGGCCTCGATGACGCGCCGGATGGTGCGCGCGGTGTCCAATCCGTTAACAGCCGTTCTCGGGCACTGCACCGGGCGTCTGGTTGACGGCAATCGTGGCCTGCGACCCGAATCGAAATTCGACGCAGAGAAGGTGTTCACCGCGTGCCGCGACAACGGCACCGCGGTGGAGATCAACTCGCGGCCCGAGCGCCGTGACCCGCCACGCCGGCTGCTCGATATGGCTCTACAGCTCGGCTGCGTCTTCTCGATCGACACCGACGCGCACGCCCCCGGCCAGCTGGAGTTCCTGGCGTACGGCGCGCAACGCGCCATGGACGCCGGCGTGCCGACTGAACGGATCGTCAATTCGTGGCCGGCTGACCAGCTTTTGTCGTGGAGCCGCAGCTGACGTCAGCGGAGTACGCGATAGCGGCGAACAGCTCAGCCAGCTCCCGGTCCGCCGCTTCGGCGGCGCGAGAGAGAATCTGGGCGCCGACTGTTCCGGCTAACGCCGCAGCCGCGCGGTCCCGGTCGCCGTACTCCTCGTCGAGGATTTCGAGGAACTCGCTGACACCCTTGGCCGTGATTGCGCTCAGGCCGGCACTTCCTTTCGACGACTCGCTCAGCATCGCCGCCGACAGGCATGCTCCGAAATCAGCCTCGCGCGCACACACCGGCAGCCTGCCCTCACGACACGCGCTCACCGCCCGGGCGAAGGATGTGCTGCACGCCTCGAGCACGAGTTCGTCCTTGGAAGTGAAGTGGTTATAGAACCCGCCGTGCGTGAAACCCGCGTCGGCCATCACCTCCGCGACGCCCACGCCGTTCACTCCACGCTCTGCGAACAGCCGGATCGCGCTGTCTACGATCCGTTGCCGATTTATTGCAGCCTGTTTTCTCGTTACCCGCATTTACCGGTCCCTCCCATTACGCCGATAAACGGTTACCCCGAACTCAGCCGAGTCACTCTTATTAGTGATGACTAATCCGGCAGATGCGGCATCTCGATACCCGGATCGCGGTGTAGCAGCACTGCACGGGTGAGCGCCGCAATGCCGAAGCGGCATCGGATTTTGTCTACGGCAGCGTCAATTGCCATGGGATCGGCCGACATTGCGAACGGCAACTCGAGTTGCGCGCCGCCACCGCGATCGATGTTTGCAACACTGAATCCGATCATGGTCAGGCCGCGTTCGGCTATGACCGGGGTCGCGACGGACACCAGTCTGCGCGCGGCGACCAGCAATAATTCTGTCGATGAGGTTGCCTGCGCCAGGGTGTGCGACCGAGTTGCCCGGCCGAAGTCATCAAAACGCATGCGCAACACCACAGTTCGGCCGGTTCTTCCGGCTGCGCGCATACGCCGCGCGATGCGGTCGATGAGTGTGACAACGGTCACGTCGATCTCCGCGGAACCGCGGCGACCGCGCCCTAGGGCGCGTTGGGCACCGACCGACCGCCGCCGAACACCGGTCACCACGCGGCGCGCATCTACTCCATGCGACAACGCATGTAACCGATATCCCATGGCGCAGCCGACCAGCGACGCCAACATGGGTTGTCCCAACTCGGCGACGTCGGCGACGGTCTCGATGCCATGCGCGTGCAGCTTGTCCGCGGTCACCGCCCCGACTCCCCACAGTTTGCGCACCGGCAGCGGCTGGAGGAATTCGAGTTCGCGGTCCGGCGGCACCAGCAGCAGGCCGTCGGGCTTAGCCACTTGGCTCGCGACTTTGGCGAGAAACTTGGTGCGTGCGATGCCGACGGTGATCGGTAGTCCGACCCGATCGCGCACGTCGGCGCGCAGCTTGGCAGCAATGCGAACCGGCGGGCCCGCTATCCGACGTAGACCGCCGACGTCTAGGAAGGCCTCGTCCACCGACACGGGTTCAACCATCGGTGTGGTGTCACGGAAGACGTCGAACACGGCGTCGGAGGCCTTGATGTATGCCGACATCCGCGGCGGCACCGCGACGGCGTGCGGACACAGCCGACGGGCTTGCGCGCCGCTCATCGCGGTACGCACGCCATACGCCTTGGCTTCGTAGCTGGCAGCGAGCACGACGCCGCCACCAACGATCACCGGCCGCCCGCGCAGGAGGGGATCGTCGCGCTGTTCCACCGAGGCGTAAAACGAGTCGAGATCAGCGTGCAGGATCGTGGCTGCAGCGCCCCCCGCGCCTCTCGTGGCCCCAGCGGCTCTCGTGGCCCCAGCGCCTCCCGCGGCCCGCGAAGACCCGCATGAGGGCCCCGAATCCCATGACACGAACATATGTTCGCATAACGAGCCGACAGATGCGGAGGCGAACAGTTAACCCGGCGGCGACCCGTAGATGCTGGTCAGCCAGATGTGAGTGAGGGTCTCGACGACGTGTTCGTACGGGACGGCGGGCTGTTCGGCCGAGAAAACGGCCATCATCGCACGCTCATTCATCAGATTGAGCGTTACCGCCAAGTCCTCGGCCGGAATTGTCTCCGGCGCCGCACCGCGCGCTCTTTCGGCGTTGATCGACAAGGCGGTCTGGTCGATCCATTTCTGCAACAGCGCCAGCCACATCTGCCGCATTTCCCCCCGGTTGGCAAGCAGCGCGAGACCGTTTCGGCCCACCCACCGCTGCGAACCGAAGGCTTCGAAAACGCCGGTGATGATGGCGCTCCACACCCGCGCGGGATCTGACGGGAGTTCGGCCGTGAGTGCCTCGATCGCGGCGTCGACCTGTTGCACGACCCTGTCCAGAAGGGTGAGCAAGACCGCTTCCTTCGAGGGAAAGTAGAAGTAGAACGTCGGTCGCGAGATCCCGGCGCCCTTGGCCAGGTCGTCGACCGAGATTTCGGTGAGCGCGCGCTCCTGCAGCAGCAGCTCGGCGGTCTGCAGGATGGCTAGCTCACGGTCGTCGCC
>JAFAWC010000022.1 GCA_019242135.1 Mycobacteriaceae bacterium
GCGAGGATATCTGCCAACGATCGGGTTGGCCCCCCTGCACCTGGATTCTGGCGAAATACGTTCGCTAGCTGTGCGACGCTCGGCGGCCCGCTGGGCGGCGTCACCCGCGGCGGGCGTTGGGTCGGCTCGACGGGAACGATACGAACCTTTTGGAGGTTGTCAGCATCAACTTCTACCGCGACGGTCGTGCCGGGTTCTAATTCGCTTTGTAGCAAGAAAGGTAGAAAGGCCTGACGAATGGTCACGTCGTAGGGTTGGCGCCCAGGAAGCTGCACCCTCAGGTCGAAGAGGCACATCGACTTCATCCCCATCGGGCCTTGCCCCACTGCCAAGCCCGTTGTCTTCCACTGCAAAATCTGTGCAGTCCCCGACAAATGGGGGACCTCCTTCTTCTTCCCGAACAGTGGCACGACACCCTCCTATCGGACGGTTCAAAGTGGCGAGTCCTCTGGGGTCTCCGGACGTCGCGGCGGACGCGTTGACCCGTATACGAGTTTTACCGACTCCATTGCGGACGCTAGCACCGACCTCAGCGTTACCGATCCCAAACTAACGGGGGAAAAAAGCGACCAACATTGCCTTGGTTCGGGCCGACCCTAATCCCGGTCGAAAAGCGCCGCCATTTTTTGTGGCTTCCTCTCGGTCGGTAATACGCGGTGTAGCTACGGTGCCGCAATAGTCAGGATGTGTCTGTGCGCCGATCGGCCACCATGAGGATGAAATTCATGTCTCCCGATCAGGAGGCCGTGGTGGGCCGGCTCTCGTCAGCGCGGCGCCTCGAGGGAGAGTCCCGGTTCTAAACAAAAACGAAAACTTTGTGGGAGACGGGCACAACTCTGGCTGTCGCGGAGCAGGCTAAAAGGGTGTGGCTCAGCTCCCGCCCGCTGCGGGCGCGACGCCGCACACAACACCGCTAGTCCAGCCGAGCGCGAGGAGAGATGAATGAAGTACGTGATGACGTGGTCGAGTCGGCTCGGGGGGTCCGGGAAAGAAAATGAAGAGGGCGTTCGGCGTGCCCTGGAACTGTTTTCAAAGTGGCAGCCAGCCGCGGGGACGACGTTCCATCAGTTCGTCGGGCGAGTCGACGGGGAAGGCGGGTTCGCCGTCGTCGAGACGGACAATTCAGCAGAGCTGCTTGCCGAGACAGCTAAATTCGCGCCGTTCAACATGTTCCAGATCTATCCGGTCGTTGACATGAACGAATGGGCACAGGCAGCGCAGCAGGGTGTGGAATTCAGGGAGTCCATCGGCTGACCCGTGCTACACAGAAGGGGTCGCTCCTTGCGGGGCGATCCCTTCTCTTTATCGCACACCACAGGTGTGTGCTGCGGGAGCTGACGCTAGCGGGTCGTTGTCGGAGTCGGAGAACCGTACATCTCGTCGATCAGACCCTTGGCGATGAGGGTGGCCGCGGCCCGGCCATCCACGGTTGGGTCGAGGTTCACCCAGACCACGACCGTCACTTTGGTTTCGCGGTCGCTGCCGGCGAAGGTGTTGAAGCCCGGAACCTCACCGGTATGCCCATAGAGCGGACCGAATTTCGCGATGCCCAGCCCGTACTGCGGCGCGTCGGGTTGTGCCGGGTTCGTTGATTGCAGGCTGGCGATCCGCCGGGCCTGCATATCGGGACCGAGCAGTTTCCCGTCGGCCAACGCCTCAACCCAGGTAGCCAGGTCCGCCACGGTGGAGATGCCGGCGCCCGCGGCCCAGGCCCACGACGGGTTCATGGATGTCTGATCATTGGGCCGCAATGTGCCCGCCTTCGCCGCCGCCTGCATGTCGGGCGGTACTGCCGCTGGTGAGCCCATCGTCAGCACATTGGTGCCATACATATAGCCCTGGGGATGCGGGTCAGGGATGGCGTTGGACGTGCTGGGCGGAAACAGCGTGTCATTGAGCCCGAGCGGAGTGAACAACCTGTCCTGGAACACCCGCGACAGCGGTTTGCCGTCAAGTTTCTCGGCGATCAGCCCGAGCAATATCGTGTTGGTGTTCGAATAGTGGTAGTCCGTTCCGGGCGGAAAGTAGGGCGGGTGGCTGTAGGCCAGCGCGAGCAATTCGTCCTGGCTCCAGACTTTCTGCGGATTGCTGTCGCCTATCTCGTTTAGTTCGCGTGTCTCGCTGTAGTTGTAAAGCCCGCTACGCATGTTCAACAAATCGGCGATCGTGATGCGGTCACCGTCGGGAACGTCGGGGCGGAACTTCGACACGGGGTCGGCGAGGCTGAGCTTGCCCTCCTGGACCTGCTGCAGGATCACGGTGCCCGTCCACGTCTTGGTGATCGACCCAATCCGGACGTGATCGGCCACCGACACCGGCGTGGTGCCACTCACGGTGGTGGTGCCGTACGTCGTGGTGAGCTCACCGGCGGGTGAGCGCACCAACGCGACCGCGCCGGGAACGAGCATCTCCCTGGCCATCGAGGCGACCCTCGCCTGCAGCGTGGACTGACTCATCGGTCTGACAGCAGCAGTCGAGCTGGCAGACGAAGACGGGCTCGGCGACGGCCCGGAGCTGCACGAGCCGACCAGCAGGGCAACGCCGATGACCGCGCCGACGCTGCGAACCCGGAGCCATCCACGCTGCAGAGGCGGAGCCGGGGCAGAAGCGAGCACTACCGACCTCCGGGACACGCGGACATCCGGTTACTTCCCGATGTTTCCGCACATGATCGGCTGCGAGGACAGCGTCGGCTGGCCGTTCTGCACCGCGTCGGCCGACGACCCGAGTTGGACGTCGAGGTACCACCCCGAGGGGGGCGGGGCCTGGTCGACGTTCTGGATGACCGTGGTCTGGTACGCGGTGCCGCTGGCCAAGGCCACCAGATCAGTCAGTGGGTACTTCGCAGCTCCCTGAGCCTCACATGTGCCGATCCCAATTTGTTGGGCGTGGGCGCTGCCCGGCGCAAGACCGCTGGCCGACGTGGCAACCGTCAGCGTCTTGTTCTGCGGGTCGTATGTCAGATTGGCCGAACCCTGAGGACGGAGGCCCACGGGTGCCATGGTGAGGGTTACCGTCGCGACCGCAGCAGTGATGTCCGCGCAGGCGATCGGCGTGTAACCGAGTTGATCGGGAGGGCCGAGCTGGGGGCCCGCGGCCAGGTGAATGTTGAGTGCGGTGCCCGGAAGCAGACCCCCGGGGGCCGGCTGCGCACTGGTGACGGTGGTGTTGATCGCCCCGCCACTGTCGGCGGTCACATCCGGGAACGCGACGGCGATGTCGCCCATCGCGGCGCAGCCGCCCTGGTGGATGTGCATCGCATGGGTGCTGCCCGGCGTGAACCCGGCCAACTGCAACTTGGCGCTGATGTTGCTGCTTTGCGGGTCCCAGCTCAGCGCTGCCGTACCGCTGGGCCGGTAGGACAGGGCGACCTTGCTCAGCGTCGGCGCGGTCGATGACTGCGGATGAGAGTCGCATCCGGAGACCGGCGCGGCGACCAGGACAACCGCCGCCGCGATCCGGATAAAGCTCGATTCGTGGGTTTTCGGCATTGGTCACAGAGCGTATCGCCCAAGCCCTGAAACCCCCGGGACGATACCCGGCGGGGTCGCAATGACGTTCGATTTCAGGAGTGAATTTCCGGGGTCAAAAGTCGCTCGGGTGCCTAATTGATCGGCGCGTTGAGCCACTTCAGATCGGCAACGATCCCCCTGGCGGCCACAATGCCCTGACCGCTCTGCCATACCTCGTTGTTGACGATGAACACCCGGTTGTCGCGGTTTGCTGACAATTTGCGCCAAGCGTCGCTCATCAAAATCTCCGGCGCGCGTTGCTTAGCCGCCGCCGACGCGAACGAGACGTACACGATGTCGGCGTCGGCCGCCGAGAAGTCGGCTTTGGCGAGTTCACCCTCGCTCGTCCCGATCTCGACGTACGGCTTGTCGGTGAACCGCTGCGACGCCGGTCGGTCCACACCAACCGCGGCCAGCACGCTGCCGGGGAAGTTGTCGGCCCCGTAGACCCGCATCGTCTTCTCGGTCAGCTGCACCACCGACGCCTGGAAATGGGCGGCGTCGTTGTCGGCTCCGGCCTTCGCCGCAAACGAGTTGAAACCGTCAATTAGCGCGCCCGCGGCGTCCGTGCGGGCGGTGGCGGCGCCGACGAGTCGCAGATTGTCCTGCCACGCGGCGCCCGGCGCTCCGGTGAACACCGTCGGGGCGATCGCGCTCAGTGCGGGGAAGAGCTCGGGCGTGAGGGCCTGCGACCCGAGGATCAGGTCGGGATTTGCCGCCCGAATCGCCGCGAGGTCCGGATTACTGGCGGAGCCGACGCCGTGCAGGTTGTGGACAACGGTGCCGAGATAGGCCGGCTGGCTGGACGAACCATCGGGCAGTGCGGCGGCGACGGTGCGGGTTTGCAGTCCCAGCGCGCACAACGCGTCCAGTTGATCGCTGGACAGCACGACGATGCGCTGCGGCTCGACGGCCACCTGGGTTTCGCCGGCGGCATTTCGCACGGACCGGACCGGGGGCCCCGGGTCGGGCGCGGCGGGCTGGGGCGCGCACGATTCGTCGGGCCTGCGCTGGTTGCCGAGCACCCCGGCGTCGGCGATCTGGGTGGTGCTGGTGATCACCGACGTAACCGACTGACTGGCCGGGCCGCCCGGCGAGGTCGCGCCGCACGCGGTCGCAAGCGTCAGACCGACGGCCGTGGCGCCGGCCGCCAATGCGGCCACAAGACCGGGCCTGAGCACGTCGCCGACGCTAACATCCGGTTCGCTGCGCGTGGCGGGGCCGGCCGCGGTAATCGTTTACGACAGTTTGTAGGACCCACTCCGACAGAACGCCCCCCGGGGTCTAGGATTTAGTGCGCACCGCGCGCGATGTTTGGAGGACCCGTTGACCGCCGAAGCGCCCCCTCTCGGACGACTCGAGGCACGCAGACCCTTCCCGGCACGTCTGGGGCCCAAGGGCAACCTCATTTACAAACTGGTGACCACCACCGATCACAAGCTGATCGGCATCATGTACATCGTCGCGTGCATGGGGTTCTTCTTCGCCGGCGGTCTGATGGCGTTGTTCATGCGCGCCGAACTGGCGGTTCCAGGCATGCAGTTCCTGTCCAACGAGCAGTACAACCAGCTGTTCACCATGCACGGCACGGCGATGCTGCTGTTCTATGCCACCCCGATCGTGTTCGGCTTCGCCAACATCGTGCTGCCGCTGCAGATCGGCGCGCCCGACGTCGCATTCCCCCGGCTGAACGCGCTGTCATTCTGGCTGTTCGTCTTCGGCGCGTTGATCGCGCTGAGCGGCTTCATCCTGCCCGGCGGCGCCGCGGACTTCGGCTGGACCGCCTACAGCCCGCTGACCGATGCGATTCACAGTCCCGGTCCCGGCGGCGACCTGTGGATCCTGGGGCTGGCCGTCGGTGGTCTCGGCACGATCCTCGGTGGGGTCAACATGATCACCACCATCATTTGCATGCGCGCGCCGGGCATGACGATGTTCCGGATGCCGATCTTCACCTGGAGCATCCTGCTGACCAGCATCCTCGTACTTCTTGCCTTCCCGCTGCTGACGGCGGCGCTGTTCGGGCTGGCCGCCGACCGCCATCTCGGCGCGCACGTGTACGACCCGGCCAACGGCGGTGTGCTGCTATGGCAGCACCTGTTCTGGTTCTTCGGGCACCCCGAGGTCTACATCATCGCCCTGCCGTTCTTCGGCATCGTGACCGAAGTCTTCCCGGTGTTCAGCCGCAAGCCGCTGTTCGGCTATTCCACGCTCGTGTACGCCACGATCAGCATCGGCGCCCTGTCCGTGGCGGTGTGGGCCCACCACATGTACGCCACCGGTGCCGTGCTGCTGCCGTTCTTCAGCTTCATGACCTTTTTGATCGCGGTGCCCACCGGCATCAAGTTCTTCAACTGGATCGGCACGATGTGGAAGGGCCAGCTGACGTTTGAAACACCGATGCTGTTCGCCATCGGGTTCCTGGTGACGTTTTTGCTGGGTGGCCTCTCCGGGGTGCTGCTGGCCAGCCCGCCGATCGACTTCCACGTCACCGACAGCTATTTCGTGGTCGCGCACTTCCACTACGTGCTGTTCGGCACGATCGTGTTCGCCACGTTCTCCGGCATCTACTTCTGGTTCCCGAAGATGACCGGCCGCATGCTCGACGAGCGCCTGGGCAGGCTGCACTTCTGGTTGACGCTGATCGGCTTTCACACCACGTTCTTGGTGCAGCACTGGTTGGGCAACGAAGGTATGCCGCGCCGCTACGCCGACTACCTGCCGATGGACAACTTCCAGACGCTGAACGTGGTGTCGACGATCGGGGCATTCATCCTCGGCGCGTCGATGCTGCCGTTCGTGTGGAACGTCTTCCGCAGCTGGCGCTACGGCGAGCCCGTGACGGTCGACGATCCGTGGGGTTACGGCAACTCGCTGGAGTGGGCGACCAGCTGCCCGCCGCCGCGGCACAACTTCTACGAACTGCCCCGGATCCGCTCCGAGCGGCCAGCTTTCGAGTTGCACTACCCGCACATGATCGAGCGCATGCGCGCCGAATCACATATCGGCAGACACCCGACGGCGGGGGCGCTGACCGAAAGTCCGGGGCCGGACCGGAGCTGAGCGGGTGCCGAACGCCGGTGCAGGAGTCTCAATACTCATCACCGTCACCGGCGTCGACCAACCCGGCGTGACCTCGGCGCTGTTCGAGGTGCTGTCGCGCCACGAAGTCGAGCTGCTCAACGTCGAACAGGTGGTAATCCGGGGTCGGTTGACCCTCGGTGTGCTGGTCGCGTGCTCGGGACAGGTCGCCGACGGCACAGCGCTGTACGAGGAGGTCGAACGAGCGATACACGCTGTCGGCCTTGACGTTTCGATCGACCGCAGCCAAGATCTGCCGATCATCCGCGAGCCGTCGACACACACCATCGTGGTGCTCGGAAGACCCGTCACAGCGCGGGCATTCAGCGCGCTCGCCGCCGAGCTGGCCGCTCTGGGCGTCAACATCGATTTCATCCGCGGTGTCTCCGACTATCCCGTCACCGGCCTGGAGTTGCGGGTGTCGGTGCCTGTGGACCGTGCCGGCGAGTTGCCGACCGCGTTAGCGCGCGTCGCGACGGACGAAAAGGTCGACGTCGCGCTCGAGGACATCACTCTCGAGCGACGGGCCAAGCGGCTGATCGTGTTCGACGTCGACTCCACGCTGATCCAGCAAGAGGTCATCGAGATGCTGGCTGAGCGCGTCGGTGCCGGCGATTCGGTAGCGGCGATCACCGAGGCCGCGATGCGCGGGGAGATCGACTTCGCCGAGTCACTTCGCCAGCGTGTCGCGACATTGGAAGGTTTGCCTGCCAGCGTGCTCGACGACGTCGCCGGGGAGCTGGAGCTCACCCCGGGGGCGCGCACCACGCTGCGCACGCTGCGCCGGCTCGGTTTTCACTGCGGTGTTGTGTCCGGCGGTTTCCGGCAGGTGATCGGCCCGCTCGCTGACGAACTCATGCTCGACTTCGTCGCCGCGAACGACCTCGAGATCGTCGACGGGGTACTCACCGGCAGGCTCGTCGGG
>JAFAWC010000258.1 GCA_019242135.1 Mycobacteriaceae bacterium
AACGCGATGACCGGTGAAGTCCTGGGACGGGTGCCGCACTGCTCACCCGAGGACGTCGTCACCGCGGCGCGGCGTGCCCGCGCCGTGCAAGCCGATTGGGCCGCGCGTCCCATCGCCGAACGGGCAGCGATGCTGCTGCGGTTCCACGACCTGGTGCTGCGACGCCAGGACGAAGTGCTCGACCTGATCCAGCTGGAGAACGGCAAAGCCCGCCGGCACGCGTTCGAAGAAGTGCTCGACGTCTGTCTCACCTCGCGCTACTACGCCCACACCGCCGAGGAATACCTCAAACCCAAGCGGCGGCAGGGGGTTCAGCTGGTGCTCACCGAGGTGTGGGAGCACCACCATCCCAAGGGGCTGGTGGGCATCATCTCGCCGTGGAATTATCCGCTGACCTTAGGCATCAGCGATGCCATCCCGGCGATCGTGGCCGGTAACGCCATACTGACCAAACCCGATGACCGCACACCGTTTTCGGCGCTGTGGGCGGTTGCGCTGCTGGAGGAGGCGGGTATGCCGCCCGGCCTGGTCCAGGTGGTGACCGGGCCCGGGTCCGAGCTGGGCACACCGATCATCGAGCAGTCCGACTTCCTGATGTTCACCGGGTCGACCAGCGTCGGGCGCACCGTCGCCAAGCAGGCGGCCGAGCGGCTCATCGACTGTTCAATGGAACTCGGCGGTAAGAACGCGCTGCTGGTACTCGACGACGCCGACGTCACCAAGGCGGTCAGAGGCGCTGTGCGCGCGGCGTTTTCCAATTCGGGGCAGTTGTGCATCTCAATTGAGCGGATCTATGTGCAGCAGGCGTTGTGGGATGACTTCGTCGCCCAGTTCGTCGCGGCCACCAAGGCCATGTCCCTGTCGGGAGCGCTGGACTACAAAGCCGACATGGGAAGCCTGATCAACGAGACGCAACTGCAGACCGTCGTGGACCATGTCGACGACGCGGTGGCCAAAGGCGCCACTGTGCTGGCCGGCGGGCGGGCCCGCCCCGACATCGGCCCGTACTTCTACGAGCCCACCATCCTGACCGGTGTCCGCGAGGGCATGAAGGCGTACGCCGATGAAACGTTCGGGCCGGTGGTGTCGCTGTACCCGGTGCAATCGGAGACGGAGGCGATCGAAAAAGCCAACGACAGCAGCTACGGGCTGAACTTCGCGGTGTGGACCAGCGACCCGGCGCGGGGCCGGCGCGTCGGCGCCCAACTGAAAGCCGGCACCATCAACGTCAACGGCGCCTACGCCGCCGCATGGGCCTCCGTCGACGCTCCGATGGGCGGGATGAAGGACTCCGGCGTCGGCCGGCGTCACGGCGAGCACGGGATCATGAAGTACACCGAGTCGCAGACGATCGCGACCGAGCGCCTGCTGCCCGTGGGAGCGCCGACCTGGCTGCGCGCGGACCGCTACGCCAAGGCGATGACGGCCGGTCTGCGGGTGCTGCGCCGGCTGCCCGGCGTCAAATAGTTGCGCGGCGAGCGAGCCCGCAAGGCGGTTCTGCGGCGTCCGTAGGATCGGAAGACGTGCACACCGACCTGTTGGCCGAGCTGGTCGCCGAGCTGCCGGAGGGCATGGTCGTCACCGACCCGGCGGTGACCGAGGCCTACCGGTGGGACCGCGCCTTCGACCCGTCGGCCGGAAAACCGCTGGCGGTCGTTCGGCCGCGCCGCACCGAAGAGGTGCAGACGGTCATGCGGTGGGCCAGCGCACACCGCGTCCCCGTGGTGACCCGCGGCGCGGGCACCGGGCTGTCGGGCGGCGCCACCGCCGTCGACGACGGGATCGTGCTGTCGACCGAGAAGATGCGCGACATCGTCGTCGACCCGGTCACCCGCACCGCGGTCGTACAGCCCGGGCTGCTCAACGCCGAGGTGAAAAAGACCGCTGCCGAGTACGGGTTGTGGTATCCGCCCGATCCCTCCTCGTACGAGATCTGCAGCATCGGCGGCAATATCGCCACTAACGCCGGCGGGCTGTGCTGCGTGAAATACGGCGTAACCACCGACTACGTGCTCGGCTTGCAGGTCGTCCTGGCCGACGGCACCGCGGTGCGGCTAGGTGGTCCCCGGCTCAAGGACGTCGCGGGGCTTTCGCTGACCAAGCTTTTCGTCGGCAGCGAGGGCACGTTAGGGGTGATCACCGAGGTGACGTTGCGGCTGGTACCGCCGCAGCAGCCGTCGAGCACGGTGGTCGCCAGTTTCGCGTCGGTGCAGGCCGCCGCCGGGGCGGTGCTGGCGGTGAGCGCGCGAATCCGGCCGGCGATGCTCGAGTTCATGGACTCCGTCGCCATCAACGCGGTCGAGGACAAGCTGCGGATGGGCCTGGACCGCGGCGCGGCCGCGATGCTGCTGGCGGCTTCCGACGAACGCGGGCGCGCCGGCAGAGAAGATGCCGACTTCATGGCCCGGGTGTTCGCCGAATACGGTGCGACCGAAGTTTTTTCGACCGATGATCCGGAAGAAGGCGAGGCGTTCGTCGCTGCCCGCCGATTCGCGATTCCCGCGGTGGAGGCCAAGGGCCCGCTGCTGCTCGAGGACGTCGGCGTGCCGCTGCCCGCGCTGGCCGACCTGGTCGGCGGGGTGGCCCGGATCGCCGCACAACACCGCCTGATGATCTCGGTGATCGCACACGCCGGCGACGGCAACACCCATCCGCTCATCGTTTACGATCCGGCCGACCCGGCGATGACCGAACGAGCGGAGTTGGCGTATGGGGAGATCATGGATCTCGCCACCGGTCTGGGCGGCACGATCACCGGGGAGCACGGCGTCGGCCGGTTGAAGCGGCCGTGGTTGGCCGGCTACCTCGGTCCCGAAGCGATGGCGCTGAATCGGCGTATCAAAGCGGCGCTGGATCCCGACGGCATCCTCAACCCCGGCGCGGGGATTTAGAGCTCGGCGACGATACGGGCCGTAAAGACCCCAGGAGGAGCGGGCCAATTGAACCGGCCGCCGGTTAGCGTCGCACCCGTCGGGCGAGATACTGGATCGATGGCTGATCGCAACGTGCTCGGCGGCCCGCTGGAACCGTGCGGCACCGATCCGCTCACCGGCTTCTACCGCGACGGTTGCTGTTCGACCGGGCCCGAAGACCTCGGCTGGCACACGATTTGCGCCGTGGTGACCGCCGAGTTTTTGAAGCACCAGCGGTCCATAGGAAACGATCTGTCGACACCGTTGCCGCAATACCGGTTTCCCGGCCTGGTACCCGGCGACCGCTGGTGCGTGACCGCCATGAACTGGCTTTCGGCCCACCGCGATGGCTGCGCCGCGCCGGTGGTGCTGGCCTCGACTCATGAGCGCACCCTCGAAGTGGTGCCCTTGGAGGCACTCCAAGAGCACGCCGTCGACGTGCCCGACGATCTGGGCGACTTGTAGCGCGCTGCTGCAGCTTGTCAATGAGCTCAGAAGCCTGTGCGGTGGTGAGGTTTCCGAAGCGGCAGGTGACCCATCCGGACAAGGTGGCTCAGCCCTTTGACACATAACAACGGTTGTCGTATCAATAAGACATGACAGCAGGTTTGTCTCATCAGCCTCGCTTCCGGCTGGCCACCGCCGAGACGTGGGCCGAACCGTGGCCGATGTACCGCGCGCTACGCGACCACGACCCGGTGCATCACGTCATCCCGGCCGGCCGGCCCGACCAGGACTACTACGTGCTGTCCCGGCACACCGATATCTGGGCGGCGGCGCGCGACCATGAGACGTTCTCGTCGGC
>JAFAWC010000270.1 GCA_019242135.1 Mycobacteriaceae bacterium
CAACTTGCCAGCCTGTTCGGTGCTCCGCACCAGGCCATGCTGATCGACTTCCGGGCGGTCTCGGTGCACCACGTGCCGTTCGATCCCGACGGATGCGGCCTGGCCCTGCTTCTGATCGACTCCCGCGCCCGGCACCGTCACGCGGGCGGCGAGTACGCGGCGCGGCGGGCGTCATGTGAGCGGGCAGCGGCGCAGTTGGGCGTCAGCACGTTGCGCGATGTAGAGGGCCGCGGGCTCGTCGTGCTCGATGCGGTGACCGACCCGCCGGACGCGCGGCGGGCCCGTCACGTGCTCACCGAAAACCAACGCGTGCTGAATTTCGTTGCGGCAGTAGGCGAATCCGACTTCACGGCGGCCGGTTCTCTGCTGACCGCGTCGCACGAGTCGATGCGCGACGACTTCGACATCACCACCGCGCACATCGATCTGATCGCCGAGACCGCGGTGGCTTCCGGCGCGTTGGGCGCGCGGATGACCGGCGGGGGTTTCGGGGGATGCGTGATCGCGTTAGTCCCGGTCGACAGGATGGACGCGGTGCGTGACGCCGTGCGGCACGCGGTGGCCGCCGCGGGCCATCCAGAGCCCACGGTCAGGCGCACCCACGCCGGGCCGGGTGCCGCCGCCTGTCACACGTGCTCGGTGTGATGGCGCCCCCGGCTGTTGGGCTGGGCCTCATACTGCGGGTCGGGGCTAAACGGACGCATCCGGACATCCGTCGGATCCTCCAACTGACGACTGCGCAGCCGTTCTTTCACCGCGTCGGTCGCGCGTCTGATCCTGTCGATCTCGCTTCGGTACGCCTCGGCGCGCGTCTCCTGGCTCGCGTAGTGGAAGTAGGTCAGCAGGGTGCGCAGCAAATCGAGCTTGTGCCTCTCCCGTTTGGCCAGTTCGTGGCCGGTCATCAGCTCGACTCGTTGCACCGGCTGCAGGTCGCCCCAGTCGAGCACCACTTCCGTCTGGTACTCGCGGCGGTCTCGCACGCCACGGCGTTTCCCGTTGGGCGCCTCGGGCCGGTCGGCGTAAGAGACCGTGCCGACGAAACGCCACTCGATGGATCCACCCAACTCCGCGCGGCTCAGCGTCGAGTCCCACACCGTGCGCCACTCCTGACCCGGTGCCAGCGCGGGGATCGTTGATGGCAGCGCGAGTTCACCGACGTTGACCATCCCGTCGTGCTCACTTTCGTATTGGCCCACCGTCGGCGGGTTCGTCCACGAGAAGGCCACGTCGTAGGCCGCGGTCTCGCCGAAATTCCGCACCGCGAGTTCGATGACGTGCCAGTCGGAAGCGTGCGGTTCCATGAAGACCGCAACGTGCGGGCGGGTCTCTTCGGATTTGAGGTCGCGGTTGCGTTTTAGGTGGCGGTGCGTATAGATCAGGGCCGCCACGCCGAGCAGGACGGCCGCCCAGATCCCGATGACGAGCCAAATGCTCCATCCGGCGTTCGCCAGGTCGTTCCAGCGGTCTTCGATCCACCCCACGGCGGTCACCTTCCCGATCGACCGAAGCCGCCTTTCAACAGTTGCTGAAAGCAGAATCCTATGTGGTAGCGGCGATGCCATCCGATTGCACCCCGCGTTCGCCGGGTGGCGGCATCGGGCATATTACGGCACCGGGAACTCCGCGGCGATCGTCGTGCGGATCTCATCGAGCACCTCGGCGCGGGCCTTAAGCTTGCTCTCCCGATGAGCGCGCGCATCCAGGGCGGTCAGACTCTTCGCCACCTCCTGCGCGCGGGGCCGCACCATGTCGGACTCCACCAGCTCGTCGACATAACCGGCGGCCAGCGCGTCTTGGCCGCGGAACTCCGCGGCCAGGCACACCGCGCGCTGAAACCCCGCGGGAGTCAACCGGTGGCGCAGGATCGCCAGCGCCGGGCCCGGCATCGTCAGTCCGATCGCCACCTCGTTGGCTTGCACGCGGTGAGAGGGTGCGCCGATGAGGTGGTCGCCGCTGAGCATCAGAAACGAACCCATGGCGATCGAGTGGCCCGTGCATGCCATCACCACCGGCTTGGGGAACGCGAGAACCCGCGCCGCGAGCTCGAAGCCGCCCGCCAGCATCTCGATCGCGGGCCGCCCCCCGCCCGTGAGCACTTTGAGGTCGAACCCGCCGCTGAACACCCGATTGTTGCCCGCGATGACGACCGCGCCGATGCCCTCGAGCTCCGCATGATCGAGGGCCTCGTTGATGTCGCGCTGCATGCCCGGCGACAGCGCGTTGACCTTGCCGTCGTCCATCGTGACCGTTGCGACCGAATCCTCGACGGCGTAGTGAACCCGTTCTCCCATGGGCACTGACGTTACTCAGGCACCCATCAGCATCCGCCACTGCTCCAGGCTCGTCGGACGGTACACGTAGTTGGTGCGTCGCACCTGCGACAGCGCCGCGCTCGGCTCCTGCGAGTACCAGTGACCGGGGAACACCGTCGGGTCGCCGGGCAGCCCGGCCAGCTGGTGCAGACTGCGGTACATGTCGTCGACGTTGCCGCCCGGGAAGTCGGTGCGGCCACAGCCCTCAAGGAACAGTGTGTCACCGGCGACCAGGCGCCCATCGAGCAGAAAGCATTGGCTGCCGGGGGTGTGACCCGGCGTGTGCAGCAGCTCGATCTCGATGTCGCCGATGGCGACCTTGTCGCCGTGCTCGTGCGCAGTGAGGTCGTTAAGCGCGATCCCGGTCACCCGGGACACCCACTGCGCCTCGTGGGTGTTGACGTGCACGGGCACGCTGACCCGCTCGAGCAGCTCGGCGAGGCCCTTGAGCTCGAAGCCCATCATGGTTCCGCCGACATGGTCAGGGTGGTGATGGGTGACGAGCACACCGGACAAGTGCATGCCGTCGGCCTGCAGGGCGTCGACGAGATCGCCGGCGGCGTAGGCCGGGTCCACCACCATGGCGTCGTTGGTCTCCCGGTCGCCGATGAGATAGGCGAAGTTGAGCATCTGCCGGGCGATCGGGTCGGTCTGGGCGAAGTCGCGCCCGGACAGCAGCTGGCGGAAATACAGGCGGTCGTCGGTGGCCATGTGCACAGAATATGGCGGCGTCACGGCTCTGAGTGCAGCCGCACCATCCGGGTCGTGCTGCTCTCATCCAGGTCGACGACGTCGCCGCGGGACCGAAGGAAGTCGCTGAACGAGCGAAAGCCCAGCGACTTTTCGCTGAACGACGGATCCATGCGTTTCATCTGCGCTTTGACCGCCGAGTTGTGCAGCCATTCGGCGTCGTCGTCTTTTTGCATGACAATGCGCAGCGCGCGCTCCAGAAGCCCGGTGGCGGCCGACTGGACATCACGTGTAGATGCCTGGCGCGCCCGTTTCCTCGGCACTTCCTTAGCCATGCCGGGCACGCCGGGAAGCCCGTCATACGTGACAAACTCGTCACACGCGGCGGCCAGCGACCCGCTGCTGGCCCCCGCCACGCCGATGCCGACGACGTAGCGGCCGAGGCGCTTGCACCGCTGGGCGAGCGCGATGTAATCCGAATCACCCCCGACGATGACGACGTGCGTCAAATCGGGCAACCGGAACATGTCCTCGACCGCGTCGACGGCGAGCCTGATGTCGGCGCCGTTCTTGCCGTAGGCCGCCGCGGGGAACAACTGCACGAGATCGACCGCACGCGCCACCAGCTGCCCGCTGTAGCCGGCATTGACACCAGCCGACCAGTCGGCGTACGCGCGGGTGAGCACCAGCGTCCCGAACGACGAGGCGAAGTCGATGATCGCGCCCACGTCGACGGTCGCGCGCTCGAGACGCTCGGTGTCGGATCCGCGGACCTTGTCCTTCTGGAACGCGCCGCGGCCATGCACCTGGTCGTAGCGCGAGATCACGATGTTGTCGAAGTCGAGGTACACCGCGACCCGAGTCGAAGCCCCGTCAGTCATGTCCTCAAATCTACGAAAACCTGCTGTTTGGCGGGCCAGGCAGCCAAGTTGTACCCTCTACAGGGCCCTTGCGCGGGTCCGGCCCCCTTAGCTCAGTCGGCAGAGCGTTTCCATGGTAAGGAAAAGGTCAACGGTTCGATTCCGTTAGGGGGCTCGGCGATGCCGCAACAAGGCGATGTAGCTCAGTCGGTTAGAGCGAACGACTCATAATCGTTAGGTCGCCGGTTCGAGTCCGGCCATCGCTACAAAGCAACAACGACAACCAACGACAGACGTGTGAAGAAGGACAACGGACGTGGCCTCCAGTACCGACATCCGGCCGAAGATCACCTTGGCGTGCGAGGTGTGCAAGCACCGCAACTACATCACCAAGAAGAACCGGCGCAACGACCCCGACCGGATGGAACTGAGAAAGTTCTGCCCGAACTGCGGCAAACACCAGCCGCACAAAGAGACCCGCTGACCCGCGCCAATTGGCCGGTTCTCAGCCTGACTAGGTAGGTTCACCACCCGTGGCGCTGTCCGACAAGATCGTCGGGATGCATTTCCGGTATCCCGACCACTACGAGGTCGGCCGCGAAAAGGTCCGCGAGTACGCCGCGGCCGTCAAGAACGAGGACCCCGCGTTCTTCGACGAGCAGGCGGCCGCCGAGTTGGGTTACGACGGCCTGCTGGCGCCGCTCACGTTCATCTCGGTGTTCGGCTACCAGGCGCAGTCTGCGTTCTTCGCGAGCGCCAACGTCGAGACGAAGGACGCGAAAATCGTCCAGGTGGACCAGGTGCTGAAGTTCCTGACGCCGATCAAGGTAGGCGACCGCCTCTACTGCGACGTCTACGTCGACTCGATTCGTCAGTCGTTCGGCACCGACATCATCGTGACCAAGAACGTCGTGACCAACGAGGCCGGCGAGACCGTTCAGGAGACCTACACCACGTTGGTGGGCCGTAGTGATGGAGAGGGAGAAGAGGGTTTCAGTAATGCCATTGCGTGAGTTCGATTCCGTGAAGGTCGGCGACCAGCTGCCGGAAAAGGTGATCACGCTGACCCGTCAGGACCTGGTCAACTACGCCGGGGTCTCCGGTGACCTCAACCCGATCCACTGGGACGACGACATCGCCAAGCAGGTCGGCCTGGACACCGCGATCGCCCACGGCATGCTGACGATGGGCCTGGGCGGCGGCTACGTGACCTCCTGGGTCGGCGATCCCGGTGCGGTCACCGAGTACAACGTCCGGTTCACCGCCGTCGTGCCCGTGCCCAACGACGGCCGCGGCGCCGACATCGTGTTCACCGGCAAGGTCAAGTCGGCTGACCCGGAGACCAAATCGGTGACGATCGCATTGTCGGCCACCACTGGCGGGAAGAAGATCTTCGGCCGGGCCGTCGCGACCGCGAACCTGGCGTAGTCATGGCACTCAAGACGGACATCCGCGGAATGGTCTGGAAATATCCCGACCACTTCGAGGTTGGCCGCGAGCAGATCCGCCAGTACGCCACGGCGGTTAAGGCCGACGACCCGGCCAGCCACGACGAAGACGCCGCCCGCCAACTCGGCCACGACAGTCTCGTTGCGCCGCTGACCTTCTCGGCCCTTTTCGC
>JAFAWC010000428.1 GCA_019242135.1 Mycobacteriaceae bacterium
CGAATCTGGCGGTGCGCAGAGCTTGTGGCCAGTCGTGGCGCAGATCGACGGGCACCGCGACGCGTGCGCATGCCGGTAGCTCATCGCGTGCCTGCAGGGTGGTGGACTTGAACTCCAGCACGGCTGCCTGGTCAATTTCGTAGACCGTCGTGCCGTTGGGCCAGGGCAACCGCCAGGCGCGGGAATCAAGGCCGGCGGCGGCGATGACCACCTGCCGGATGCCCGCATCTGTCGCGGCCAGGAAGAACTCGTCGAAAAGCGCTGTCCGGCAAGCCATGTAATGAATCATCAACTGACGACGGTTGCGCGCCTCCCGGCCGACCTCGGAGTCGTCTGTGGGATCGTCGGCTTTGGAGAATTCGGTCCAGGGACCCTCGCCCGCCGCGTCGAGAAACTGTTGGGCGAACCGATCGCGGATCAGCGGGTCGGGCCGCGCGGTCTCCGCGGCCCGGGCGGCAGCGACACCCAGTGCGGTCCTGCCGACGCTCTGCGTGATGTCCCACGAGTCGTCGTCGGTCCTGGGCACTTGGGGTGGCTCCTGTCGCTTCGGTCCGTGGGTGACGGTCGGGGCCGTCGAACCGGGGTTGGGCCCGTCGGGCCGGGAGTGGGGGCCGCCAAACGTACGCTGTGGCGACGCTCGGCGGCGTGTCGTCGCCACAGCTTACGTGTCGGCGAGCGGGTCAAACGACGCGCAATGTTGCGCCGATCGCCAACCCGAGCACGAGCAGCGCGCCGGCCTGCCGGACATGCAGCCATGCCAGCGCCGCGTACCACAGTGGCCAGACCGGAAACTTCGCCGGCGGCTCCGCCGGCGGCGGGCGCCGGAAATATGGCCATACCTTGACGAGACGCGGCAGGGCCAGCACGACCACAAGCGCCGGCCACGGTATCGCACCCACGCCCACCGCCGCGGCGACCAGCGCGTAGAAGCCGACCATCATGGACAGCGTCACCGCCCGGGCGCGCCGTTCACCGAGGATCACCGGAACCGTTCGGATGCCCAGCGGCGCGTCGTAGGGAATCTTGTCGATGTGCTTGCCCATCAACACCGTTGTGCACAGCAGCCCGTACGGCAGTGACGCGACCAGCACCTGCCATCCGACCGATCCGACGGCGGAGTAGTAGGTTCCGCACACCATCAACGGGCCCCACACGACGAACACGTCGGGTTCGCCGAGGCCGTGCTTCTTCAGCCGCAGCGGCGGAGCGGTGTACGCGACGCTGAGCAGAAAGCCGGCCAGCGCGAACGCGAGCACCGGCCAACCGCGGGCCCACGTCAGCACGATTAGGATCGCCAGATCGGCGACATTCACCGCGAGGATGACGGTGACCAGGGTTTGGCGGCTGACCAGCCCCGACAGAACAGGATGCGGCGCGTACAGCGCCCGGGGATAGGTCGCGCTGTCGGTGCCGACCTGCGTGTCGAACAAATCGTTCATCAGGTTGTTGGCGATGTGAGCCAGCACGATGCCCACCACCGCCAGCACCAGCCAGCGCCAGTCCAGACCGGGGCGGCCGACCGCCAGCAGCGCCGCGACCAAGCCGGCGAACAGCGTCATCGGCAGCACCGCGGCGCGCGTCACCACGATCCAGCGGGTGACGGCGTCGACGGGACCATCCGGCGGCGGGTTGGTGGTTTGCAGCGCATACATCCACGAACTGAGCCGCGACCGCGACGTGACACCGGTCATGTTCACAGCGTAGGCCCGCCGGTTCAGCGATCCGCTGTCAATCCGGGCAGCGCCTTGCTGATCCGCCCGCGCACGAATTCGGGGCTCAGACCCTTCATCCGATCGATCCACCGGATGCCGGCGGGCACGTACCAGTGCAGCTGAGAGTGGTGGTGATAGGCCCGCCAGGCCGTGTCGGCCACCGCCGCCGGCGGCATCAGTCGGAACAGGCCCTTCTTCGGAGCCATGGCGCGGACCTGGTCAATCGTCACCGGGGCACCGTCCCCGGAATGGTCAGGGGTGGTGGTGAGGATCGCGGTCTCGATCAACCCGGGCAGCACGTCGGCGACCCGCACGCCGTGTCTTGCCCACTCGATGCTGAGCGCCTCCGTGAGCCCCTTGACCGCGTGCTTGGTCGCCGAATACACGGCGAGCCGCGGCATGCCGTAGGTGCCCGCCGAGGACGAGGTGGAGAACATCAGGCTTCCGGGTGCCCTTTTCAGGTAGGGCAGCGACAGGTAGGCGCCGGTCAGCACGGCGGTGAAATTGATCTCGACGACGCGCATAGCCTCGTCATAGGGGACGTCTTCGAACCAGCCCGACTGTCCGATGCCGGCGTTGTTCCACATCATGTCCAGGCCGCCGCCCGGATTGCCCGCGCAGAAGTCGGCCAGCGCACTCTGTAACGCCGGCTTGTCGGTGACGTCGACGGCGCGCGTCCACAGCCGCTCGTCGCCGAGCTCGGTGCTCAGCGAATCGAGCCCATCGCTGTGGCGGTCCACGGCGCCGACGCGCCAGCCCTTCGTATGAAAAAGCCTCGCGCCCTCCCGTCCCATCCCGCTTGCCGCGCCAGTGATGAAGATCGACTTCGCCGACATCAGGTCCTCCCTATTCGTCGCCGTTCACGGTAGATGTGGTGGGGTCAGAGCTTCTAGCTTCCACGGGAGAGTGCAGATGGCCGAGATCGACGCCAGAGAACGGTTCGCGGCCGCCCCGGTGGCCTGCCTCGCCACCGTGTCACCTGCCGGCCAGCCCCACCTGGTGCCTATCGTGTTCGCGGTCGGCAACGACGCGGCCGGCGACGACGTCGTGTACACGGCCGTCGACACCAAGAGGAAGACGACCCACCGGCTCCGGCGGCTGGCCAACATCGAGGAGAACCCCCACGTCAGCCTGCTTGTCGACCACTATGACTCCGACTGGGAGCAACTGTGGTGGGTGCGGGCCGACGGGATCGCTCGAATTCACGACCGCGGCGAGCCGATGGCGACGGGATACGACTTGCTGCGCCGCAAATATACACAGTACCAACGGGTTTCGCTGACGGGACCGGTGATCGCCATCGCGGTCAGCCGGTGGTCTTCGTGGCAGGCCTGATCGGGTTTATCCTGGACCGACAGGCGTCATGGACCGTGAACAGCTCTTTGCCTCGATCGTGGCGGCGCGCCCCGGTCGCGATGACCTCCTGTACCTAGAGCGGCGGGGCGAGGCCTACCAATGGCGCCGGGTGCCTGCAGGCAACGCGATCATCGACCTGCCGGCATCCGATGGACCGGACGTGTGGATGTCGTTTTCTGCGGCCTGGCCCGTCGAGAATCCGGCGCGGATGCGCGAATTCTTCGATGATGTACTCGCCGAATTGGAGTCGATGGCCGACACCGCCGACCGGTGCCGGTGGCCGATCGACGAACCGTGGCCGCACTTCCACTGACAGCGACCGTGAAGTATCGAATCACCCCGGACGAGCGCGCGAGCTTCAAACGCTGCCGCCGGCAATGGGATTTCGCTTCACCGCACCGGCGCGACCTCCAACCCGTTGCCCGCGCTCAGCGTTCGGTGGCTGCTGCGGTGACCGAGGCGTTGGCCGTCTACTACTATCCGGGCACCTGGGACTGGCCCCACGAGCTGACCCAGTCGCTGGTGCAAAAGGCGCTCGAACGGTCGCTCGGCGACGATGCGGCCCCGGACGCGCTCGCGTCGGCCACCGCGATTCTGACGTGTTATGACGCGTGGGCGCGGACTGCGGACGACTTCGCGCCGATCCGAATCGAGCACGACGTCAGCGGACTGGTGCCCGACCCGAGTGAACCTGCGCGCGGCCTGACGACGGCCGACGGGCTGCCCGTCATCTACAGCGCCCGCGTCGAGCTGCTGGCGATCGACGCGGCCGACGAGTACTGGATGATCCGGCACCAGCTCGTCGACGACTGGCAGGACATCGACGCGCTGCTGCGCGACGAGCAAGCGGTCGCGGCGTGCTGGGCGTGGGAGCAGGACTACATGGGCATGGACATCGCCGGCACCATCCACAACGAGATCCGCATCGGCGGTTCCCTCGAGCTGCCAGGCGGGACCGACCTTTCGAACCGGGTGGCCCAGAACGAGCCCAGCGGCGGCGGTAGATCGATTCCGCAGCACAGGCGGATCTACGCGCGAGCGGCAGAAACCCACACCGGCAAGCGGGTCGAGCAGCGCACGGCCGGATTGCTGCGCCGCACACGGATACGGCGGGGTCGCGAGGAGATCGCCTCGGTCGGTGCGCAACTCGGGGTCGAGGCACTCGCGATGCTCAACCAGCCCGCTATCTACCCAACGCCCGCCGCGCACTGTGGTTCCTGCGAGTTCGGCGCACCCTGTCTGGCCATGATGGCGGGACACGACGCAGAAACGTTGCTGACCAACGGCTTTCGCCGAAGCCCCAGCGAATTGGAGGAAAAACCCCGACTCGGCCAGGCAACGTGGGGTTTCGGCAGGGGCGCCGCGCCGCCTCAGTGGTGACCGGCGCGCATCAGCAGCCGCTGCAGCTCTTCGAGCGCCTGGCGTGCGTAACCGCGCCACAGCCACCCGAACACCGGCAGCAGCGGGGCGCCCAGGCGCGATCGGGGATGGATCGTCCATCGCCAGGTGACCGTCGTGGCCGCACCGGTGGGCTCGAACAGCCATTCACCGTCGACGCGGCTGACCAACGGCGACAGCGGACCGGTGACCTCCGAGAGGAGGTAGCCGAACGCGTGCGGGGCGTCGAGATGCGTCAGTTCCTCACGCATGCTGCCGCCACCGGTCAGTCGCACGGTGCGCGACTGACCGACCGCGTCCCAGCTGCCGGTCTGGTCGTCGACCCTGCTGATCGGGGGAATGGGGCCGTACCAGCGCCGAAACAACGTCGGCAGCGGCGTCGGCAACGTCTTGTCGAAGGCCTGCTGCACATCGACGGGAATCTGGCGAGACTGCTCGACTGTCAGAGGGGAAGGCATGTCGCGAGCGTACTGCGGGCGCGACGCTAAGCCGCGCTCTGTCCGGCGGGCTCAAGCTCGCGGCTTTCGTCGATCGCCATGGGCTCAGACGGCGTGGAACGGCGGCCGGACTCGAAACGGGCGACAGCGGCGAGCACGACACCCGCCAGTGTCCAGCCCAGCAGGATGTCGATGACATAGTGCTCGGCCGAATACACCAGCGTGAACGCCATCATCAGCACGTACCCGGCCAGCAGCGGGCGCCACCTGCGCCGGACCCGACGCCACAGGAACGCTGCGACCATCGCGGCGAGCGCGGCATGAAGCGACGGGATCGCGGCGACCATGTTCACGCTGACCTGCCCCGAGTCGACCAAGTCCCGAGCAACGTGCAAATGCAGCGTCTCCCAGCCGCGCGTGGAGATCCGCTCCACAAAATCGTTGGCGCCGGGTTGGGCGAATTGCATCGAACCCAGCAGACCGCCGGGCACGCCGTCGGGATTGCCGAACATGCACGCCGGATATGACGGACCACCCACGACGTCGGCTGACGT
>JAFAWC010000444.1 GCA_019242135.1 Mycobacteriaceae bacterium
CGGAGACGTTGGGCGACAGGTACTTCGACGAGAGCTACGACGAGGTGAAGCCCGGCTCGGTGTTCGCGATCTCAGGCGGCGACCGGCGCATCGAGGTGCACTTCGACGAGGGCTACAGCGCGGCGCAGGTGTTTTCGCCCAGCGACGACGAGGTGGTCTGTTTCGAGCCGATGTGCGCACCCACCGATTCGCTACGCCGCGGCACCTACCGCGTCGCGACCGAAGGTGAGCCGGCCACCGCGACGTTCTCCGTGCACGTTGGCAGCTGATTAACTGCGGCGCGACCGGCGCCGGACCCGCGGCTCCCACACCACCAACGCGGTGGACTTCGGCACCACGGCGACGTCGCGGCGCTGGTTGGCACTAAGCCGCTCGACCTCCTCGGCCAGCTCACGCAGCCGCGACTGCAGCGCCTCGACCTGGTTGGTCAGCTCGATGATCCGCTTGATGCCGGCCAGGTTGACGCCCTCGTTCTGGGACAGCCGCTGCACCTCGCGCAGCAGCTCGACGTCGTGCTGGGAGTAGCGCCGACCACCGCCCGTGGTTCGGCGCGGTGTCACCAGGCCCAGCCGGTCGTAGGTGCGCAGGGTCTGCGCGTGCATGCCGGCCAGCTCGGCCGCCACGGAGATCAGAAACGTGCGCGTGTTGTCTGAAGACTTACTCATCGCGACCCCGCCCATCCGGACCGCGGGTCGAACCCGCTCGCCTTCTCCGCCGCCGCGTACTTCTCCAGCGCCTCCAGTGCCGCACCCTCGAGGTGGGGCGGCACGGCCACCTTCACCGTGACCAGCAGGTCGCCACTGCCACCGTCGCGCTTGGGCACACCGCGGCCCCGCACCCGCAGGATGCGCCCATCTGCGGTGCCCTTGGGCACCCGCACACCAACCTTGCCGTCCAGCGTCGGTACGGAAAGCGTTGTGCCGAGAGCCAATTCAGCGAAGCTGACCGGGACGGTGACCGTCAGGTCATCTCCGTCGCGGCCGAACACCTTGTCCGGACGCACATGCACGGTGACGTACAAATCACCTGACGGCGCGCCACGCAGCCCCGCCTCACCTTGTCCGGGCAGCCTGATGCGCTGACCGTCCTGCACGCCCGGCGGTATCCGGACATTGATCGTCCGGCTGCGGGTGGCCACCCCGGTGCCTTTGCACTCCGGGCAGGGGTGCTCGATGATCGAGCCGGTGCCGCGACAGTCGGTGCACGGCTCCGAGAATCCGAAGGCGCCCTGGTTGCGGTTGATCACTCCCGAGCCGTTGCAGGTGCTGCACACTTTGGGGCTGGTGCCAGGCCGCGCGCCGCTACCGTGACAGTTCGTGCACGGCGCGGGACTGGTGAGCCGAAGCGGCATCGCGACACCCTTGGTGGCCTCGATGAAATCCAGCTCGGTCTCGGTCTCGAGGTCGTTACCGCGGCGTGGACGGCTGGGCCGGCTCGCAGCGCGACCGAACAACCCACCGAACAAGTCGCCGATGTTGGCGCCACCGGTCTGGCCTGCGGAGTCGAACAGGTCGTTGAGGTTGAACTCGGTGCCGTCACCGCCTGCGCCGAACCCGCCGAAGTTGCCCGCCGAGAACCGGCGCCGGCCGAAACCCCCCTCCGCGAACAGCCGCCGGGTCTCGTCGTACTCCCGGCGTTTCGCCTGATCAGTCAGCACATCCTTGGCCTCCGACACGGCTTTGTACCGGTCCTCGGCCGCCGGATTGTTCGGGTTGCGGTCCGGATGGTTCTCGGCGAGCAGCCGGCGCGCGGCTCGCTTGATCTCGTCCTCGCTGGCGTCAGAGGAGACGCCCAACTCCTTATAGAAGTCCTTCTCAACCCATTCGCGTTGGGCCATGCGGCGTCACCTCCCTCGTGAAACTTTGCGAAACCGCGTAACTCAGCCCGCTGACTCTGATTCTGCGGCCTGCTCGGCGGCCGCGTCGGCATTACCGCCGTCGCCCTCGGCTGGGGCTTTCTCGTGGGCCTCGTCGTCGACGGTGTCGACGACACCCACCAGCGCATGGCGCAGCACCTGGTCGCCCAGTCGATACCCGCGGCGCATCACGGTGCCGACCACCGGCCTGGTGCCGTCGCCCTCGTGCTGCACGGCCTCGTGCAGCGACGGGTCGAACTCGTCTCCCTCGTCGCCGAACGCGGCCAAACCGAGGCCCTCCAGGGCGCCGGTCAGTTTGTCGGCGACCGACTTCAACGGACCCGACTCCAGGTCTCCGTGGCTGCGGGCGCGATCGAGATCGTCGAGCACCCCGAGAAGACTGGAGACGACCGAAGCCTTGGCCCGCTCGGCCGCGAGCTGCTCCTGGCGGATCGACCGCTTGCGGTAGTTGTCGTATTCGGCCTTGACCCGCTGCAGGGTCGCCTTAAGCTCGGCGGCGTCCTCGGCGTGTGTTTCGGCGGGGGCGCCGGGACCCGGCCCGCTGGGGGCCGGTCCGGTCGCACCCTCCCGCACCGCCCCGGTTTGGGGGTCGATGCGCCGCTTGTCAGTGACGACGACAGGTTCGTGAGGTTCGTTGGCTGAACTCACTTGGTCTCCTGACTGTCGTCAACCACCTCGGCATCCACCACGTCGTCGCCACCGGAAGACTGCTGGGCGCCGTCGCCGCTGGACGCCTGCGCGGCCTGTGTGGCCTCGTAGATGGCCTGGCCCAGCGCCTGCGACTCGTGTCCGAGCTTCTCCATCGCCGACTTGATCGCGTTGATGTCGGTTCCCGCGAGCGCCGTCTTGGCCTCGGCGATCGCCGCGTCGACCTTGTTCAGCGTGTCCTCGGGGACTTTCGAGCCGCCCTCGGCCTCGCGCTGCTCCTTGACGAATTTCTCCGTCTGGTAGACCAGCGTCTCGGCCTGGTTGCGGACGTCGGCCTCCTCGCGACGCTTGCGGTCCTCCTCGGCGTGCGCCTCGGCGTCCTTGATCATCCGGTCGATCTCATCCTTGGAGATGCCGGAGCCCTCCTGGATGCGAATCGTGTTCTCCTTGCCGGTGCCCTTGTCCTTGGCGGTGACATGCACGATGCCGTTGGCGTCGATGTCGAACGTGACCTCGATCTGCGGCACACCGCGCGGAGCCGGCGGAATGCCGGTCAGCTCGAAGGAACCGAGCAGCTTGTTGGCCGAGGCCATCTCGCGCTCACCCTGATAGACCTGGATCTGCACCGACGGCTGGTTGTCGTCGGCCGTGGTGAAGGTCTCCGACCGTTTGGTCGGGATCGTGGTGTTGCGCTCGATCAGTTTGGTCATCACGCCGCCCTTGGTCTCGATACCCAGAGACAGCGGTGTCACGTCAAGCAGCAGGACGTCTTTCACCTCGCCCTTGAGCACGCCGGCCTGCAATGCGGCACCCACCGCGACGACCTCGTCGGGGTTGACACCCTTGTTGGGCTCCTTGCCGCCGGTGAGTTCCTTCACCAGGTCGGTCACCGCGGGCATGCGCGTCGAGCCGCCCACAAGCACCACGTGGTCGATGTCGGCGACCGAGATTCCGGCGTCGGCGATCACCGACTGAAACGGCTTGCGGGTGCGGTCGAGCAGATCCTGGGTGATCCGCTGGAACTCTGCGCGCGTCAGCTGCTCATCGAGAAACAGCGGGTTTTTGTCCGCGTCGACGGTGATGTAGGGCAGGTTGATCGAGGTGCTCTGCGAGCTGGACAGCTCGATCTTTGCCTTCTCAGCCGCCTCACGCAGCCGCTGCATCGCCATCTTGTCCTTGGTCAGGTCGATGCCGCTGGTGCCCTTGAACTTGTCGACGAGCCAGTCGACGATGCGCTGATCCCAGTCGTCACCGCCGAGGTGATTGTCACCCGAGGTGGCGCGGACCTCGACGACTCCCTCGCCCATCTCCAGCAGCGAGACGTCGAATGTGCCGCCACCGAGGTCGAACACCAGAATCGTCTGTTCCCGGTCGGCCTTGTCGAGACCGT
>JAFAWC010000563.1 GCA_019242135.1 Mycobacteriaceae bacterium
ATGCGCTGCGCCTCACCGCCGGACAGCGTGCCCGCCGCCCGCGACAACGACAGGTACTCCAACCCCACGTCGAGCAAAAAGCCCAGCCGCGACTGGATTTCCTTGAGCACCTGGCCCGCGATCGCCTGCTCTCGCGCACCGAGGGTCAGCGAGTTGAGAAAATCGGCACAGTCGGAGATGGACAGCTCGGCGACCTCGGCGATCGACTTCGCGCCTCGGTCCCCCGCGGCCAGCGTCACGGCCAGGATTTCCGGCTTCAGTCGGGTGCCCTGGCACTCGGGACACGGCACGTCGCGCATGAATCCCTCGTAGCGCTCCTTCATCTGCTCGGAGTCGGTCTGCTCCATCTTGCGCTGCAGGAACGCCATCACGCCCTCGAAGTCGGCGTAGTACGACCGGGTACGCCCGTACCGGTTGCGGTAGCGCACGTGCACCTGCTCGTCACAGCCCTCGAGGATCGCCCTTCGCGCCTTGGCGGGCAGCTTGCGCCAGGGCGTGTCCACGTCGAAGCCCATCTGGTCGCCGAGGCTGGCCATCATCCGGGTGAAGTAATCGGCGGTGTGCCCGTTGGACCACGGCGCCACCGCACCCTCGGCCAGCGTCAAGTCCGGGTCGGGCACGACGAGGTCTGGGTCCACCTCCTTGCGAGTGCCCAGCCCGGTGCATTCGGGGCAGGCGCCATAGGGTGAGTTGAACGAAAACGACCGCGGCTCGAGATCGTCTACCGCCAGCGGGTGGCCGTTCGGGCACGCCAGTTTCTCCGAAAACCGCTGCTCGCGGTGCGGGTGATCGTGGTCATGGTCGACGAACTCCAGCACGACGATGCCGTCGGCGAGTCGCAGCGCCGTCTCCACCGAATCGGTCAGGCGCTGTTTTGCCGAAGGCTTCACGGTGAGCCGGTCGACCACGACCTCGATGTCGTGCTTCTCCTGCTTCTTCAGTTTCGGCGGATCGGTCAGCGAGTGGACAACGCCGTCCACCCGAACCCGGCTGTAGCCTTGCGAATTCAGCTTCTCGAAAAGATCGGCGAATTCCCCCTTGCGCGTGCGCACCACCGGAGCCAGCACCTGGAAGCGGGTGCCCTCGGGCATAACCAGCACCTGGTCGACGATCTGCTGGGGGGTCTGGCGGGCGATGCGCTCGCCACACACCGGACAGTGCGGTGTGCCGGCCCGGGCATACAGCAGCCGCAGGTAGTCGTATACCTCGGTTATCGTTCCGACCGTTGACCGGGGGTTGCGGTTTGTGGATTTCTGGTCGATCGACACCGCGGGCGACAGCCCTTCGATGAAGTCCACGTCGGGTTTGTCCATCTGGCCCAGAAACTGGCGGGCATACGCCGACAGCGACTCGACGTAGCGGCGCTGTCCCTCCGCGAAGATCGTGTCGAACGCCAATGACGATTTACCTGACCCGGACAGACCGGTGAACACGATGAGGGCGTCGCGCGGCAGGTCCAAGTCGACACTTCGCAGGTTGTGCTCGCGAGCACCCTTGACGATGAGGCGATCAGCCACTCACTACCTTCCCGTGGACTTCCCGTGGGTTACGACACCCCTGCCATGCTATGTGTGCCCACCGACATTCCGCCGGGGGCTACCGTCAACGTTATGACTGTCGTCGCAGACACCTACACCGGTCACGTCGATCCCGGCACCGCGGCGCGCCGAACCCTTCCCGGCGCGACGATCATCAAAGCGTCAGTGGGCCCTATGGACAACAACGCCTACCTGGTGACCTGTTCCCAGTCCGGTGACACACTGCTGATCGACGCCGCCAACGATGCCTCCGATCTCGTCGGACTGATCCGCGAGAACGCCCCGAAGCTGGTGCTGATCGTCACCAGCCACCAACATTTCGATCATTGGCAGGCGCTGCGGGCCGTTGTCGAAGAGACAGGCGCCCCCACGGCGGCGCACGAAATCGATGCCGACCCGCTGCCCGTGAGACCGGACCGGCTGCTGGCGCACGGCGACGTCATCGAGGTCGGCGAGCTGACCTTCGAGGTCATCCATCTGCGCGGGCATACACCGGGCTCGGTCGCCCTGGCCCTCAGCGGGCCCGCGGCAGGCGGTACTACGCAACTGTTCACCGGTGACTGTTTGTTCCCGGGGGGCGTCGGGCGGACAACAAAACCTGCTGACTTCACGTCGTTGTTCGAGGGCGTTAAGACGAAAATCTTCGACCGGTTCGGTGATGACACGGTCATCTACCCCGGCCATGGTGACGACACCACGCTCGGCGTTGAGCGGCCG
>JAFAWC010000089.1 GCA_019242135.1 Mycobacteriaceae bacterium
GTAGCCGGCTTTGGGTCCCCCGCGCAGTTCGAACAGTGCCTCTTGGGCTCTGGCGGCGCGATATCCGGCGAGCAGGCGGTCCTGGTCGGGTCGCGCCGGGGCCGCCAGCTCGACCGGGTCGGTGCCGCTGGACTGGACCATTATCCAAGCACGGTAGAGCAACGATTGGCAAGATACGGGGTGGTTTGGAAAGTGCCTCTCACCTGCACCGACGTGGACCCCTTAGCGTTGGGAGGATAGGCCAGTTACGAGGTTCTTGCGGACTTTTTGCGGACTGAGCAGCCCTCGGCCAGCACACACCACTACCGGCGCACTTCGTCATACGACAATTATCTAGAGCAGCGGCCCCAACTTCTCGGTGGCGCGCTCGTCGCGTGTAGAAGCAGCACCACCGCACGGGCCGTCATCCTGCTTGGGTGGCGGGCCGATTACCGCCTTCATTCTGTTTGGCGGTCAAGGTCGTCGAGGCTCTCATCGGCGACGTTGGCCGCGGAATGTCTCGGCGGGTTCTCTATCTTGTCGAGTTCCCACGCCACGGTTTCGTGTTTGCGAAAGCAGTACTGGTACCAGGCTCGTTCTGTTGCCTCCTCAGAGCCACCGTGGTGCTGGAGGCCATCGACTTGGTTCTGTGTGCGCTCGGCCTCCGCTTGCCACATATCCATCTCGCGCGCAAGCAGGTAACGCTGATCTGCTCCCTCAGTTCCCTCAGTAGACATAATCAACTTCTACTCGCCTTGAGCGTGGCGGGTCTAGCGTTGATGTACGACCGCTGTCGGCGCACCGGACCGCTGCACAGATGTGCCTCGGCCACGAAGCACCATTCCGGATCAGCACGAACAAGTCCCCTGAATAGAGTCACGTCATGACGGCGATCCGGTTGCCGCCTTTATTTACGCGGTTACTAGTTCGGCCTGCGCGGCAATCCCCTTCCTAAGGGTCGGGCCGCCGGGACTGGTTGCGTTTCTGTCCGACCCGAGGCGGTGACGGCAGCAACCCTGGCTAGTTCAGCAGCGAGCAGTCTGGCCCGTCACACGCCGGTCGAGGAGAGCGGCCCCGTTCTCCGTGGAAAAGTTGCAGCATGACCGACGACCACGCCAACACCCGCTGGCGTACACGGCCACGACTGGCGTCAGTTCTTCAACTCGCAGTTGAGCCAACCGCCAATCTCCGGCTACCACGACGGAAACGTGATCCACACTCCAATGCCACGACGACGCTGGCCACCTACTCGCATCTGTGGCCGACCGCCGAGGAACGCATCCGCAAAGCATCTGAGGCGCTGACGAAATCCTCAGTCGGAAATTTTGCGGACTCTCTGCGGACCAATCAACATCAGAAATGCTCTGACCTGCGCGGATAGGGCGCTCGGGACCATTATCCAAGCACGGTACGCACACGCCGCAGGTCGAGGATGCCCGGCGCGCCGACGTCGGTGGACAGCCGTGCCTGTTTCTCTCGCAGGTCGGCCAGGTCGACGGGGCGGGGGGTGAAGCCGGCCGCCTCGAACCGGCGGCTGCGGCGCGACTCGGCCTCCACGGCGTTGACGGGCGGTTCGTCATAGGCCCTGCCGCCGGGATGTGCGACGTGATAAGTGCAGCCTCCCCGCGACATTCCGGTCGCGATGTCAATGAGCTCGAAGCGCAGCGGCCCGTCGACGCTGATCGTCGGGTGAAGCGCGCTGGGTGGCTGCCATGCCCGGAAACGGACCCCGGCGACGTGCACATCGGGGTTGGCCGTGGCCATCAGCGGCACGGGGTGGCCGTTGCAGGTCACGACGAAACGCTCACGGTCTGCGCCGACCGTCCGGACCTGGACGCGTTCGACCGACGAGTCGACATATCGGGCGGTGCCGGTGGCGGTGGCTTCCTCTCCCAGCGTGTTCCACGGTTCGATCGCGCCGCGAAGCTCGATTTCGATGCCCCCGAATACGGCGGTGCCGATACGCGGGAAGCGGAACTCGGTGAACGGGTCCAGCCACGCGGTCTCGAAGTCGACCCCGTGCGCCCGCAGATCGGCGGCGACTTCGGCGATATCGTGAATGATGAAGTGCGGCAACAAGTACCGGCCGTGCAGGTTCGTGCCGTGCCGGATCAACGGTGCCCGCAGCGGCTCTTCCCACAGCCAGGCGATCAGCGAGCGCACCAGCAGCGACTGCACCATCGCCATCTGGAAGTGCGGCGGCATCTCGAATGCTCGCAGCTCCAACAGGCCAAGTCTGCCGCGCGCGGTGTCGGGGCTGTAGAGCTTGTCGATGCAGAACTCCGCGCGGTGGGTGTTGCCGGTGATGTCGGTGAGAAGGTGCCGCAGCGCACGGTCGGTCACCCACGGCTGCGCGGCGGCGGACAAGCGCGCGATCTCGGCGAACGCGATCTCCAACTCGTACAACGCCTCCGGGCGGCCCTCGTCCACCCGGGGCGCCTGTGACGTGGTGCCGACGAACCGCCCGGCGAACAGATACGACAACGACGGGTGCCGCTGCCAGTAGGTCAGCAACGACACCAGCAGGTCCGGACGGCGCAACAGCGGCGAATCCGCCGGGGTGATGCCGCCTAAGGTGATGTGGTTGCCGCCGCCGGTCCCGCCGTGTGTGCCGTCCACGTCGAACGACTCGGTGCACAACCTGGTTCGTCGCGCCCGCTCGTAAAGTGTTTCCAGCTGCTGCTTTTGTTCGGCGAAACTGGCCGTCGGTGCGATGTTGACTTCGATCACTCCCGGGTCGGGGGTGATCGTCACGAATCGCAGCCGCGGGTCGGCCGGTGGCCCGTATCCCTCCACCACCACCGGGCAGGCAGCCTGAGTCGCCGCCGCCTCCACGCGGGCGACCAGATCGACGAAGTGCTCGAGCCGTTCGGTTGGCGGCAAGAAAATGTGCACCAGCCCGTCGCGGATCTCGGCGACCATCGCGGTGATGGGGGCGGTGTCATCGTCGGTGACCTCAGCGTCGGGTTCGGCGGCGATCTCCAGCGCGGGCCTGCGCTCCAGCGGATCGGCCTCGGTGCCCGTGCGCGGCGGACGCCAGCTGATCGCATCCAGTGGCAGCCGCAGCCCCGCCGGAGAATCACCTTCCAGTAACACGATTCGGCCGCGGCGCAGCTGCCAGTCGGTGCTCGCCCAGCCGTCGTCGTCGTCACAACGGTGCAGTGGCAGGACATAGGCCGCGGGGTCGACGACCACCTCGTCGAGCCGGGCCAGCAGCGCGGCACGCGCCGCCGCGCTGTCGGGCACCAGATCGTCGTCCGCCGCAACCGCGTCGCCGGCGGGCATCCGCGCCTTGGCGGCCATCCGGGCCAACGGATCCTCGAAGGCCGGCCGCACCTGCCCCGGCGGCAGTCCCAAGCCGCACGCGATCGCCGTGAGCACCGAATGGGCAGCGCCGCCAGGGGTATTCGGCGCCGCGCTCGGCACCCCCCAGGGACCTGCCAGCAGGGCATGATCACGCCAGAGCGGAACCCCATCGGTGCGCCAGTACAACCCAATCTGCCAGCGCGGCAACAACTCTCCGGGGTACCACTCGCCCTGTCCGCGCTGCACCAGGCCCTGCGGTGCCCACACCTCTTTGAGGCGCGCGGCAAGCTCGGCGGCACATTGGCGTTTGTGCGGCCCGTCGGCAGCGGTGGTCCATTCGTCGTCGACCTGGTTGTCGATGGACACGAACGTCGGTTCACCCCCGACCGTCAGGCGTACGTCGGCCGCCGCCAGCCGCGCGTCGAGCTTCGCACCGACGTCACAGATTTTCTGCCACGCCGCGGCCGTGTAGGGCAGCGTGACGCGCGGGTCCTCATGAATGCGGGTGACGGTGTTGGCGAAGTCCAGCACCGTTTCGCACACCCCGGTGGCGCCCGCAATCGGCGCCGCAGACGACGGGTGCGGTGTCGCCGACAGGGGGATGTGGCCCTCGCCGGCGAACAGCCCCGACGTCGGATCCAGGCCGATCCAACCGGCGCCGGGGATGTACACCTCGGCCCAGGCGTGCAGGTCGGTGAAGTCCGCGGCCGGACCCGACGGCCCGTCGAGGGCCTCCACATCGGATGCCAACTGCACCAGGTAGCCGGAGACGAACCGGGCCGCCAGGCCCAGCTGCCGAAGGATCGACACGAGAAGCCACGCCGAGTCGCGGCAGGATCCGATCTTGGTGTCCAGGGTCATGTCCGGCGTCTGGACGCCGGCCTCCATGCGCACGCTGTAGGCGACGTCGGCGTTGACCGCCTTATTCAGCGCGACGAGGAAGTCGATGGTGCGCGTTCCCTCGGGCACCGAAAACCCGCGCACCCATTTGCCCACCAGTTCCCCCGGGCCTGAGCCTTCGCCGCCCTCATCGACCGGCCGCAGATACGGCCGCAGGTCCTCGGCCATCGCCTTCGGGTACTCGAACGGCGTGCGTTCGGCCCAGTCCTCGATGAAGAAATCGAATGGGTTGATCACCTTCATGTCGGCTATCAGACCGACGGTGATCGTCAGTTGGCGGGCTCGATTCGGAAAAACGATGCGGGCCAGGAAATTACCGAACGCGTCCTGTTGCCAGTTGATGAAATGGTCACGCGGCTCCACCGCGATTGAGTAGGCCTCGATCGGCGTGCGCGAGTGCGGGGCGGGGCGCAGACGCACGACATGCGGATACACCTCGACCAGCCGGTCGAACGTGTAGCTGGTGCGATGCTCCAGCGCCACCTTGATGCCCACGGTGCGATCCCACCACAGGAGTCAGCGCGCCGCAGCGGCTGCGAGCGTAAACTCCGGGGTCAGCGGCGATCGGGCGACGCGACACCGGGGTTGGTGTCTGTCAGCTCCATCTCGCTGGGCGCGCCGAAGTCATCGACGGTGTTGGGCTCGCAGTCCAGCGATTCGTCGTACGGACCGCCGCTGGTGGTGCACCCGGCAAGCACCCGGGGCGGAGCGGTCGGTGCGGCGGTGGCAAACGTGGCGGTCGCCGGCACCGCGAGCGTCGCGATCACCACCCCTATCGTGAAAACAGCTCGGCGGGTTGTGAATTCAACGGCAGCCATCTTGACCCTTCTTCCGGTATCCCCCAGTACAGCGAACGCCCACGGGTCGCTGACCAGCATGTTCACTTATGAAGCTGATCCACTGTAGCGCCGGGGTTTACGGCGCGGATGGGTTTTGCCCGGATGCGTCTGCGGCAGCCGCGTCGAGGAAATCGCGAGCTCGTCAGGCGGCACCGGATGACCACCACGGCAACGCATTTCGACGTCCACCGACGCAGCACAGCGGGCATGGCGCAGCCGCAGGGGCACCGGGTCGGGCAGATGCCTCTGACCCCACTGAAACAGCGCCCACACCACCGGCATGAAATCCGTACCCGCGTCCGTCAGGACGTACTCGTCTCGGGTGCGCTGGCCGGGTTCCCGGTACGGCCGCCGGGTCAACAGGCCGGCCGAGACGAGCGCGTCGAGCCGCGTGGCGGCGGCCGCTTTGGTGATGTCGACGCGCCGGCAGAAGTCGTCGAAACGCGTCGTCCCGTAGTACGCCTCCCGCAGGATCAGCAGCGCCGACTTGGCGCCGACCAGCTCAATCGTCCGTTGGATCGGGCACTCTCCCGCCGCTGACCAGGCATCTCGGTCCGCCAGCGCCCCTTGCAGCACCGCCATGGAATCACTCCCGCGTCGATAACGTTGGGCTGAGTATAGCTACATTTACCTAGGAGGTTCTCATGACCGGCTCAGCCGGACGCGACGCGGTCATCGTCGGTGCCGTCCGCACCCCCATCGGCAAGGGCAAACCCGGCGGAGCGCTGCACAGCGTACATCCCACGGACCTGCTCGCCCACAGTCTGCGCGCGCTGGTGGAGCGCACCGGCGTCGATTCCGCACGGATCGACGACGTCATCGCCGGCGCGGTAACGCAGGCCGGCGACCAGTCCGTCAACATTGCCCGCAACGCCGTCCTGGCCGCCGGATTCCCGGAGTCGGTGCCCGGGACGACCGTGGACCGCCAGTGCGGAAGCAGCCAGCAGGCCCTGCATTTCGCAGCCCAAGGTGTGATCGCCGGGGCCTACGACATTGTTGTGGCAGCGGGTGTGGAGTCGATGTCGCGCGTTCCGATGGGTTCGTCGATCCTGCCGGGCACCAACCCGTTCGGTGAGGCTTTCGCTCAGCGCTATTCCGAAGGTCTGGTGCCGCAGGGCATCAGCGCCGAGTTGATCGCGGCGAAGTGGGGGCTGTCCCGGTTGCAACTCGACGAGTTCTCCGCGCACAGCCACGAAAAGGCGGCGCACGCGACCAAGGATGGCCTGTTTGACAACGAACTCGTGCCGATCGCGGGCCTGAGCACCGACGAGATCATCAGGCCGGGCACCACGGTGGACACTCTGGCTGCGCTGCGGCCGGCGTTCTACAACGAGGCGTACACCGCGCGCTTTCCCCAAATCAACTGGGAGATCACGGCGGGCAACTCCTCGCCGCTGTCGGACGGCAGCGCCGCGGTGCTCATCACCACCAGCGAGACCGCCACGGCAATGGGGCTGCGGCCACTGGCCCGTATTCATTCGATGACCGTGGTCGGCTCCGATCCGCTCTACATGCTGACCGGCGTCATCCCCGCGACCGAAAAGGTGCTGCAACGCGCCGGATTGACGCTGTCAGACATCGACTTGTTCGAGGTGAACGAGGCGTTCGCGCCGGTCGTGCTCGCCTGGGCCAGTAACGTGAATGAGGCGCATGGCGACGTCCTGGCTCGCACCAACGTCAACGGCGGCGCGATCGCCATCGGACACCCGCTGGGCGCCAGCGGTGCCCGCATCATGACCACCCTCGTCAACGCGCTCGAACAGCGCGGCGGCCGCTACGGCCTGCAAACGATGTGCGAGGGCGGTGGCATGGCTAATGCGACGATCATCGAGCGGCTCTAACGCGAAATAGCGTG
>JAFAWC010000223.1 GCA_019242135.1 Mycobacteriaceae bacterium
CGTTGTTCGGGTCCTGACCACATTGGCGGCGGGCCGTCAGGAGAATGTGTAGTCGCTCAACGGGAATCGAGATGCCTCCCGCACGGCGGCACGTGTCGACATCGGGCGCAGCAGCGCCGCCTCCCCACTGGGATTGAAGTAATACGACCGGGCTGTTTCGCAGCTGCCCAAGGTGAACAGCGAGTCACCCAGCAGCTCGGTCATCCGGTCCAGGTACGCGGCGTTGGCCTCATCGGTGATTTCGAACGTGGTGGCACCGCGGCGGTTGAGCTCCCCGAACAGCCGGTCCATGTGCCGCATCTGGTATTCCATCGTGTTGAAGAAGTTCAACCCAAGAAACCCGTAGGGGCCGGCCAGACTGAGGAAGTTCGGGAAGTAGGGCACCGACACGCCCTGGTAGGCCTGGAACCTGGTGTCGCGCCACCACTTTCCGAGGTTTCGACCATCGCGGCCGACGACCTCGATCGCCGGGAAGTTGGCCTCCCACAGGTCAAACCCGGTCGCGAGCACCAACGTGTCGATGACGGTCTTGGTGCCGTCGGTGGCGACGATGCCGTCCGGCTCGATCCGGTCGATTCCGCTGCTCTGCAGGTGCACGTGAGGCTTGGTGAAGGTGCGGTACCAGCTGTTGGAGAACGTCGGCCGTTTGCAGCCGAAGTCGTAGTCTGGTGTCAACTCGTCGCGCAGCTTCGGGTCGCGGACCGACGCGAACCGGTGCATCTTGGCCAAGTCGGCGGCCGCAATGTTGAGCCGGCGGAACACCAGGTAACGGTGATGCAGCGCCACGAAAATCATGAACTCGTAGATCGCGTCGGTCACCAACCGGATCGCGCTCTGGGTGATCGGCACCGCCGCAAACAGCCGCTGTGCCCGCTCGGAGAAGTGCATGTCGATCTTGGGCACGACCCAGATCGGTGTGCGCTGATACACGGTCAGTTCCGCGGCATCGTTGGCCAGTTCCGGGATGAGCTGTACGGCGGTGGCTCCCGTGCCGATCACGGCGATGCGGCGGCCCTCCGGCCGGTAGCTCTGGTCCCACGCGGCGGTGTGGATGACCTTGCCGTCGAAGCTGGTGATGCCGGGGATGTTCGGGGTGCGGGGCTGGGAAAGGAACCCGGTGGCGGTGATCAGATAGCGCGTCGTCAGCGTTTCGCCGCCGGCCAGCGTCACCCGCCACCGTTTCATCTCCTCATCCCAGCGCGCACCTTCGACCACGGCGTTGAACCGCATGTGACGACGCACGTCGTACTTGTCTGCGACATGGTCGGCGTACTGCCTGATCTCCGGACCCGTGGAGAACAGCCGCGACCAGTTCGGGTTGGGCTCAAACCAGTACGAGTAGGTCGTGGTGGGCACGTCCACGGCGAGGCCGGGATAGTCGTTGACGTACCAGGTGCCGCCGAGGTCATCCTCTCGGTCGAGAAGAATGAAGTTCTCGTAGCCCAGCCGCTTGAGCTGGATCGCGGCCCCGATTCCGCCAAAACCGGCGCCGACGATGACCGCGTCGAACTGCGGGTCGGTCATAGCCTGACGGTACCTGAGGTACCGGATAGCGACGAAACGGCTCGCGCACCGCGGGTCGGGTGCCGTCAACCACCCCTCACCGAGCCGGTCCGCTTGTCCTGCGTGATCGTGAGGCAGGCGACGCGGCGGTCACCTTGGTCCCAGGTCTCCTGCGTGGGGTACAGCACAAAGATCTGATACGCCGAATCGCTGGCGGCCTTGGAGGAATAGTTGTCCAATTCCGACACACACTTCTTCTCGTACTCGTCACGCAATGCATCCTGACCGGGGAACGTGTCACCGGAGACGGGTATCAGCGCAAAGACCTCGCCCTCGTGTGGCTTGTCGCACGACACCTTTGGCAGCGTCCTGACACTGGCCATGTCGGCCGGAGTGGTCTCGATGCAGTCGCCGAGTTGGACATCGGTGGCCAGCACGGTGCGGTTGGCGAAAATAACGATCAGCACCACCGCGACGATCCCGAGCACGATCCAGACGCCGGAAACCACCAGTCCGGCGATCGCCAGCCCGCGGCCGGCCTGCCTGCCACCCTTCGTCTGGACCAACCCGAGGATGCCGAAGATGATGCTCAGCAGCACGACGCCGAGGACACCCAAGATCAGCGACGCGATCGCGAACCGGTTCGTCGACTTCCGCGGCGGAGGATAGGGCGGCGGTTGCTGTCCGTACACACCGTACGGCTGCGGTTGATACGGCTCGTACTGATGCGGCTGGCCCGGCGGATATGTCATGAAGTGAACCTAGGCCCTCGACGCGTGTGCTGCAGCGGCTTCGCGGTGTCTCGGGACCTCTACCCGGCGGTGGCTGTGAAGCTCATTGCCACCGTCGTGCCCGCCCCGGTCGAGTCGACCTGAGACACGTCGCTCAATTCCCGGATGAGCAGCAGCCCTCGCCCGCGCGAATTCGGTTCCGCCGTCGGGGTTCTCCACGATCCGAAATCGTCGACGCTGATGTTGATCTCGTCGCCGTCGACGTCTGCCTCGACGCGCATGGCGCCCAACGGCCGTTCGGAGTAGGCGTGCTCGATGCAGTTCGTGCACGCCTCGCCCACTGCCAGTACGACATCGGCGATGCGCCGGTCTGGCATACCGATCGCCCGCAGCCACGCCGTGAGCCGATGCCGGACGACAGCGAGCCGATCGGCAACCGCGTCTTCTTCGATCCGCAGCGGTACCAGCGGCGGCCGGCATACGACGAGCGCGACGTCGTCGTCATATCCGCTCGCGGGGGCAAGCTCGCGCAGCATCATCTCTGCGACTGCGTCGACGGCCGAATCCGTTGTCTGCCCCAGCAGCTCAGCGATGCGGGCGATTCCGTCGTCGATCTGTTCGCCCCGTCGCTCCACGAGTCCGTCGGTGAACAGCATGAGCGTCGAACCAGGTGTCAGCAGCAGCGTTTCCTGAGGGCGTCGATGATCTAACTGCACGGCCAGCGGCACCGAGGCCGCGCCGGTCAACACGGACGTTTCGCAGCCGGGGATGGCGAGCACGGCGGGGAGATGGCCGGCACGGCTGTATGTCAACAGCCGCGACTCGATGTCGAAAACCGCGACGAACACCGTGGTGCAAAACGCATCAGGAATGAGTTTTGCCACCGCGTCGAGTTGTTCGAGCAGCACCGCCGGCTCGGCGCCGGTGAGCAATAAGGCGCGCGCCGAGCTGCGCAACTGGCCCATCACCGCGGCCGCCGCGAGTCCTCGTCCGACACAGTCGCCGACGATGATGCCGATCTTGTGCTCACCGACGGGAAGCACGTCGTACCAGTCGCCCCCGATCTCCAGCGGTGGAACAGCCGGTTCGTAGCGCACCGCGAAGCCGGCCGGAATCGCCGTCGGCGCGAGCATCGCGCGTTGCAGCGTGAGCGAGGTCTCCCGTGCGGTCTCGGCGGCGGCCCGTGCCGCGGTGATGTCGCGGATCGTTCCCACGTAGGTGTCCCGATCAGCGCCGCTGACCGCGTTCATGCTGACCGCCACCCAGACGGTGCGCCCGCTGCGGTGCCTTATCGGCAACTCGTAGTCGACAGCACCGTTACGGTTGAGTCGAGTCAATCGCTCGGTCGCCGCCGTTTCGTCCATCACCCACGGGTGAGGCCAGCCGTACGGCATGCCATCGTGGGAGTAGCCGGTGATCTGCCCGAATGCGTCGTTGATTTCGACGACTGTGCCGTTGCGGTCAGCGAGGAAAAATCCCTCCTGCAGGGAGTTCACCAGCGCGGTGCGAAACGCATCACGATCGGCGAGATCCTCGGCGCGCGCGCGCTCTTGGGCGTAACGCCTGGTGCCGTCGAGAAATCCACGGGTGGCGACGTCGAGCGGAGCCAGTGTCTGGAGCAGGAACTGCAGCGCCGCCGCGTCGTCGACGGCCGACGCCGCCGCCAATTCCTCGATGAGCCGGCAGTGATGCTCGATAATCCCGAGCATGCTGATGCGGTCCCCCAAGGCCTGGCGTCCGAGGTC
>JAFAWC010000487.1 GCA_019242135.1 Mycobacteriaceae bacterium
TTATGGTCGCGCCATGATCGTGGCTACTGACAAGCAATGTCCCGAGGAGGAGTTTCTCGTCGAGGACGTCATGGTGGGCATCCACGCCAACGGTTTCGGTCGCATCCGCGACGGCCGCAGCTTTGCATTCCACACCGAACGAAACCACTTGATAGTCGAGGTGTATCGGCCCCGCATCACCGGCCCGGTGCCCCAGCCCGAGGACGTCGTCGCCGTCGCCACCCGCAGGCTGACCGACATTGACGTCACCGACGAGCGCAGCCTCGTTGCCGCCGTGCGTGATGCGGTGGCAACCGCCGCGCCGGTGAGTCGGGACAACAACGCCAAACCCGCCCGCTGACCGACCGCCGGGTACGGTCGTCGCGTGGAGACCGCGCGTGATCGCGACGTGACCGAGACCGCGACGTGACCGAGAACGCGACGTGACCGTTATCTTGCTGCGCCACGGCCGGTCGACGTCGAACACCGCACACGTGCTGGCGGGCCGCTCCGAGGGCGTCGACCTCGACGAGCGCGGTCGCGAACAGGCCGAGATGCTCGGGAAACGACTGGGCTCGCTGCCGATCCGCGCGCTGGTGTCCTCGCCGCTGCTGCGCTGCACGCGCACGCTCGAGCCGCTCGCCGCCGCGCTGGGTGTCGAGCCGGTCGTCGACCCGCGACTGTCCGAGGTCGACTACGGTCAGTGGACCGGCCGCAAGCTGGGCGACCTGGTCAAGGAGCCACTGTGGAAGGTGGTGCAGATCCAGCCCAGTGCCGCGGTGTTCCCCGATGGCGAGGGTCTGGCGCAGGTGCAGGTCAGAGCGGTGGCCGCGGTTCGCGAATACGACCGCCGGTTCGCCGATGAGCACGGCGGTGACGTGCTGTGGCTGGTCTGCACGCACGGCGACGTCATCAAGGCGGTGGTCGCCGATGCGCTCGGTGCGCACCTGGACAACTTCCAGCGGATCGTGGCCGATCCGGCGTCGGTGAGCGTGATCCGCTACACACCGATGCGGCCGTTCGTTCTGCACGTCAACCACACCGGCGCCGACCTGCCGTCGCTCACGTCGCCCCCGCCCCCGGCAGACGGCGAGGTGCCGGCCTCCGACGCCGTGGTCGGCGGCTCGACCGACTGACGGCGGCTCGGCGACTACGGCCGGGCTTGATCTGCCGGTATTTTGGATGTGTCATGTCCCGCGCTATTCACGTGTTTCGCTCACCCGACCGCTTCGTGGCCGGGACCGTCGGGCAGCCCGGCAACCGGACCTTTTACCTGCAGGCAGTTCACGATTCCCGGGTCGTGTCGGTGATACTGGAGAAACAGCAGGTGGCCGTGCTCGCGGAACGGATCGGCGCGTTGCTCTCGGAGGTCCACCGCCGCTTTGGCACGCCGATCCCGCCAGACACCGGGGAAGTGGAAGATCTCAACCCCTTGGTCACGCCCATCGACGCGGAATTCCGGGTGGGCACGATGGGGCTGGGCTGGGATTCGGAGGCGGAAACCGTCGTCGTCGAACTGCTGGCTGTGACGGACACCGAGTTCGACGCGTCCGTGGTGCTCGACGACGCCGAGGAAGGTCCCGACGCGGTGCGGGTCTTTTTGTCTCCCGAGTCGGCGCGGCAGTTCGCCGCCCGATCCAACGCCGTCATCTCCGCGGGCCGCCCGCCGTGCCCGCTGTGTGACGAGCCGCTCGATCCGGCCGGCCACATTTGCGTGCGCACCAACGGTTATCGGCGCGGTGCCCTGTCCGGGTCGGCCGATGACGCCGAGTCGTGACGACGTCGATGCGCTGAGCCGCGGCGAGCTGACGGTCATCGGACGCATCCGTTCGGCGAGCAATGCCACCTTTCTGTGCGAAGCGACGTTGGCCGGGCACCGGGTGCATTGCGTGTACAAGCCGGTCGCCGGCGAGCAGCCGCTGTGGGACTTTCCCGATGGGACGCTGGCCGGCCGCGAGATGGGCGCGTATCTGGTGTCGATTGAGTTGGGCTGGAACATCGTGCCGCACACCATCCTTCGCGACGGGCCCGCCGGCACTGGCATGGTCCAGTTGTGGATCGAGGAGCCCGGCGACTCATCGGGCGACACCGAGCGCACCACACCGGACCTCGTCGACCTGTTCCCGGCAGGCAAGGTGCCGTCGGGCTACTTACCGGTGCTGCGGGCCTACGACTACGCGGGCGACGAGGTCGCGCTGGTGCACGCCGACGACATCCGGCTCCGGCGGATGGCGGTGTTCGACGTGCTGATCAACAACGCCGACCGCAAGGGCGGGCACATCCTGCGAGGCCTCGACGGCAACCTCTACGGCGTTGACCACGGCGTGAGCCTGCATGTCGAGGACAAACTGCGCACGGTGCTGTGGGGATGGGCCGGTAAGCCCATCGACGACGACACCCTGGCCGCGATCAGAGCCCTACGCTCAGCGTTGGCGGCCGAGCTCGGTCACACATTGCGCAAACACCTCACCGCCCGTGAGGTCGTGGCACTGCGCCGCCGTGCGGAGGCTCTGCTGGACAACCCGGTGATGCCGACGCCTGACCGCCGCCGGCCGATCCCGTGGCCGGCGTTTTAGTGCGGGATACTTCAGACCCGTGATCCTCACCGATGCGGCGCTGGCCGCCGAGCTCGCCGACGCCGCAGGCACGCTGCTGCTCGGCGTGCGCGACGAGCTGGGCTTCGGTGATCCGTGGGCACTCGGGGCGGCCGGCGACAAGCGGGCCAACGCGATGATCCTGGCGCGGCTGCGGGTCGAGCGCCCCGATGACGGCGTGCTTTCCGAAGAGGCCCACGACGACCTGCGCAGGCTGTCCAAACGCCGCGTCTGGATCGTCGACCCGCTCGACGGCACCCGCGAGTTCTCCACCCGCGGTCGCGACGACTGGGCCGTGCATGTGGCGCTGTGGCAGGCGGGTTCGGAAATCACCGATGCCGCGGTGGCCCTGCCGGCGCTCGGCGAGCTCTACCGCAGCGACACGGTCACCGCCAGCGGTCACGGCGGCGCGGCGGGCGACCGGCCGATCCGGATCGCGGTGAGCGCCACCAGGGCGCCGTCCTTGCTGTACCGCATGCGCCGCACCGTCGCGATCGAGGCGGTGCCGATCGGCTCGGCCGGCGCGAAGGCCATGGCGCTGGTGCGCGGCGATGTCGATGCCTACCTGCATGCGGGCGGCCAGTGGGAGTGGGACAACGCGGCGCCGGCCGGGGTGGTGCTGGCCGCGGGCCTGCACGCAAGCCGGCTCGACGGCTCGCCGCTGCGCTACAACCAGCTCGATCCGTATCTTCCCGACTTCCTGATGTGCCGCGTCGAGACTGCGCCGACACTGCTGGACGCCATCCGGGAAGCGGTCTGGTAACAGTCCCGGCTTACCCTCGACAGCATGCAATCGTGGTCGTCTGCGCCGGTGCCTGCGGTGCCGGGGCGCGGTCCGGAGCTGCGTCTCTACGACACCTCCGACCGCCAGGTGCGGCCGGTGGCGTCCGGTCCGACGGCGACGATGTATGTCTGCGGAATCACGCCGTATGACGCCACCCACCTGGGTCACGCCGCGACCTATCTGGCGTTCGACCTGGTTCACCGGGTTTGGCTGGACGCCGGTCATCGCGTGCACTATGTACAGAACGTCACCGACGTCGATGATCCGCTGTTCGAGCGGGCGAACCGCGACGGTGTCGACTGGCGTGAGCTGGCCGGGCGCGAGGTCGCGCTGTTCCGCGACGACATGGCCGCGCTGCGGGTGCTGCCGCCGCGGGAGTATGTCGCCGCCACCGAAGCCGTCGACGAGGTGGTCGAGCTGGTCGAGAAGATGCTGGCCTCAGGTGCGGCGTACGTCGTCGACGACCCCGACCACCCGGACGTGTACTTCCGCGCCGACGCCACGGCGCAGTTCGGCTACGAGTCCGGTTACGACCGCGAAACCATGGCCCGCCTGTTCGCCGAGCGCGGCGGCGACCCGGACCGGCCCGGAAAGGCCGATGAACTCGATGCGTTGCTGTGGTCGGCGCCGCGCCCCGGGGAGCCGAGCTGGCCGTCGCCGTTCGGACCGGGCCGGCCGGGCTGGCATGTCGAATGCGCGGCGATCTCGCTCAGTCGGATAGGCACGGATCTCGACATCCAGGGCGGCGGGTCCGACCTCATCTTTCCCCATCACGAGTTCTCCGCGGCGCACGCCGAATGCGTCACGGGGGAGCGGCGTTTCGCTCGTCACTACGTGCACGCCGGGATGATCGGCTGGGACGGGCACAAGATGTCCAAGAGCCGCGGCAACTTGGTGTTGGTG
>JAFAWC010000361.1 GCA_019242135.1 Mycobacteriaceae bacterium
GCGAGCAAAGGTTCACACCGACGCTTTATCTGCGCGACGGTGACCGGGTGGTGCTGCCTGCATCCTTCGGCGGCCGCAACGCGAACCCGATGTGGTACCGCAACCTCACCGCGAATCCGAACGTGCACGTGCAGATCCGCGGCGAGCACATGGACCTGGTCGCCCGCACTGCCACCGACGACGAACGCGCTGGTTATTGGCCGCAATTGACGAAAACTTACCCGCCTTACCGCGGCTACCGCGACGCCGCCGACCGGGTGATTCCGCTGGTGATCTGCGAGCCCTGAAGGGCGTACATCGGATCCGCCGTTCGCGTTTTGCATGGCAGCGCCCTGACGTACTCTGAAGGTTGTGTCCGCAAACACTTTGACCGAGGTTCGCCCCGACAACATCGAACACTGGCGCGCGCTGTGCCCCGCGCTGCATGTCGAGAGCGAACTGCCGCAGCCGGCATTTGCCCTGGGCGATGTGGATGAACTTGTCGGTGAGCTTCGCATCGAGGGCTATGTGAACGTGCCTGGCGTGTTGCCGGGCGCAGCCGTCGAGCAACTTCGGGACGGCATCGCCACGTTGCACCGAGTGGGCATTCCGCTGGCGTTCGCGTTCGTGTACGACGAGTTCTGGCTCGCCTTTCAAGGGGTGGCGCGGTTCATCGAGGCCGCGCTCGGCGAGGACTACCGCGCGCTGCCGGACTTCTGGGCGTGGCATGTGCTCGCGTCGGACCAGGCGGCCGGCTGGGGCCCGCACCGTGACCGCCCGTATCCGACGCTCGATGCCGACAACTCACCTCATTCGCTTACGGTCTGGCTGCCGTTCTCCGACGCCACACCGCTCAACGGCTGCATGTACGTGCTGCCAGCCCACCGCGACGAGCGCTTCCGGCGCCGCGCGTGGGATGGACCCGACAATGCCAAGGTCGTTGACCCGCAAAGCATCCGGGCCCTGCCCGCACCGGCCGGCAGCCTGCTCGCCTGGAACCAGGCCGTGCTGCACTGGGGCGGCCGGGCGAGCCGGCTGGCGAAGGCACCGCGCGCGAGCGCGGCCTTCGAATTCCAGCGCGGCGACAAGCCGGCGTTCAACCTGCCGCTGCTCGATCCCCGACGCATCCCGTCCTTCTCCGAGCGCCTGGGTTTGATCGGAAAGCAGGTGCTGCAGTACCGGCACATGTATCCGCTGGCTCCGGAAGTCGAGCGGATCGCCTTGGACCTTCGGGATCGTTTCCTGCCGGACCTGGCTGTGCAGGGCTCAATCATCCCGGTGGGAGCTACGGTTCCGGTGGGGGCGTCGGGTCCGGTGGGGGCGTCCGTTCCGATGGGGGCATCGGTTCCGATGGGAGCCTCTGTCCCGATGGGAGCATCGGTTCCCGTCGGGGCGGGGGGTCACGCCCCGTAAACCGGCACCGGCGGGCGAGCTTTCGAGAGCAGATCGGCGACGACGGGCCCGAGCTCGGCAGGATCCCATCGCGCGCCCTTGTCGACCTGCGGCCCGTGCGCCCAACCTTCCGCGACTCGGATCAGTCCGGCCTCGACTTCGAAGACCTTGCCCGTCACGTCGCGGGCCTGCGGGCTGGCGAGCCAAACGACGAGCGGTGACACGTTTTCGGGTGCCATCGCGTCGAATCCGTCGTCCGGTCGGGCCATCGTTTCCGCGAACACCTTTTCGGTCATGCGCGTGCGGGCGGCGGGGGCGATCGCGTTCACCGTGACGCCGTAGCGGCCCATCTCGGCCGCGGCGACGAGCGTGAGCGCGGCAATCCCTGCCTTGGCCGCCGAGTAGTTGCCCTGCCCAACGCTGCCCTGCAGGCCGGCCCCGGAGCTGGTGTTGATGACGCGGGCATCGACGGGCTCGCCGGCCTTTGACCTGCTGCGCCAGTACTCGGCGGCATGACGCAACGGCGCGAAGTGACCTTTGAGATGCACGCGGATCACCGCATCCCACTCCTGCTCACTGGTATTGGCGAGCATGCGGTCCCTGATGAAACCCGCGTTGTTGACGAGAACATCCAAACCGCCGAAGGTGTCGAGCGCCGTCTTGATGAGATTCGCCGCCCCGGCCCAGTCGGCGATGTCGTCGCCGTTGGCGACGGCCTCCCCGCCTGCGGACTCGATCTCGTCGACCACCTGTCGGGCGGGACTTTCGGTCGCCGAGCCGTCGAGCGCGACGCCGACGTCGTTGACCACGACGCGTGCCCCCTCCGCGGCGAAGGCCAAGGCATGCGCGCGCCCGATGCCCCGGCCGGCACCCGTCACCACGACCACCCGACCGTCGACCAATCCCATGTGTGCTCCTTACGTGTTCGCGTGCTTGTCGGCTTGGTTGTCGAGCTTCTTGTTGGCAGTCGAGGCGGCGAGGTACGGCGGCGGCTCGCCGCCACCGTGCACCGCCATCGTCGTACCACTGATGTATGACGCGGCATCGGAGGCCAAAAAGGCGACTGCCCAACCGATCTCGGAGGGCTTTGCCAGCCGACCCAACGGCACCGTCGCCGCCACAGCCGCCATCGAGTCCGCGTCACCGTAAAACAGCTCCGACTGCTCGGTCTGGACCATGCCGACCGCCAGTGCGTTCACCCGCACCTTCGGCGCCCACTCCACGGCCAGCGTCGAGGTCAGGCTTTCAACACCGGCCTTCGCCGCGCCGTAGGCGGCCGTTGCCGGGGTCGGCCGCCGTCCGCTGACACTGGAAATCGACACGATCACCCCACCGCGGGGTTGGCTTTGCATGACGGCGTTCACGCACTGTGAAACATGCAGCATGCCAAGCAGATTGAGCGCGATGATCTTGTCGTTGAAGTTGGGGGACGCGTCGGCGGTCAACGCGTACGGCGAACCACCGGCGTTGTTCACCACGACGTCGAGCGAGCCGTGCCGATCGACGACCGCGCCGACAAGTTCGGCCACCGAGTCGGGGTCGCGAACGTCGCACGCGTGAAACTCGTAGGGCAAGCCATCCATCGGGCGCCTGGCACACGTGACCACCGTCGCGCCCTGGCCGGCGAAGACGGCGCTGATCCCGGCGCCGACGCCCCGCACGCCACCGGTTACGAGCACGACGCGACCGGCGAGCCCGAAATTGAGGGGAAGCGCTGGGCCGGTGGCGGTCACTGTGCTAGCTTACCAAGCAAGTGCTTGCTTAGGTACCTTGCTTAGAAAGACAGCCATGACCATCACGTCAGCCACCGTCGAGCCCGGCATCGTCGCGGTCACCGTCGACTATCCACCGGTCAACGCCATCCCCGCCCGCGGCTGGTTCGATCTGGCCGACACCGTCAGCGCGGCAGGCGACGACCCCGCCACCCACGTGGTGATCCTGCGCGCCGAAGGACGCGGCTTCAACGCCGGGGTCGACATCAAGGAGATGCAGCGCACCAAGTCTGAAGGGCAGGGATTCACCGCGTTGATCGGCGCCAACCGCGGATGCTTCGCCG
>JAFAWC010000660.1 GCA_019242135.1 Mycobacteriaceae bacterium
TTTGACCGCGACCCGGCTGAGCGGGCCGACCCGCCCGTAGTCGTTGAACGCGAGCTCACCTGACGAGAAGTACGCCGGTATGCGGCGGAACAGGCCGATCACGGTCTGTTCACCAAGAAAAGCGAACAACCCGTCAGCGCGCAGAAACGTTGGGCGGTCGGCAGGAATCGCATCGGTCCACGAATCGTCGGCCAGTGACGCCGGCACCGGGTGGGCACGCTCGTCGGCACGAAGGACCGTGTCTCGCAGCGTGATGACACCTGGCAGGTCGACGCTGTACCAGTCCACCGTCGACGGTGGATTCACCCTGCGCATACAGTCGTCGAGACCCGCTCCCAAATCGATGACCACGGCGTCGGGATGGGCGCCGATGAAGTGGATCGCACGGTCGTCGAGCATTTTGGCCCGCAACGCCGACTGGCACACCACAGGCGATACCACGCCGAGCCCGTCGAAGTCGTAGTCGATCGTGGCCACGACGGCGTCGGCGATTGTGTCGCCGAGGATGGGGCGCGGCCCACGGTTGTCAAGCGCTCTCGCGTACAGCGTGAGCAACGCGGTCTGCTCCACGGGCGTGAGTCCGGTCACGTCGACGCGCACGACGGACTCCCTTCCGATCGGCTAATCGGCGCGCGCCGATAGAGACATCGACCGCGGTGGAGCAATCTTTGATCGTACGGCGAAGGCACCATCGCCTCCGGTATACAGTCCCGACGACCGAAAGGACCGCGGTGCTGAGCATCGACAACCATCACCACCTGATCTCGCCCGACTACCGCATGGCGCTGCAGAGGGCGGGGATCGGTCAAGCCGGTGGGCGCGTACTGCCCGACTGGAGTCCCGACGGGTCGCTGCACGCGATGGCCGAACTCGACGTCGCGACCGCCATCCTGTCGGCCAGCTTCAATTTCGACACGGCGCTGTCCTCGAGCCCCCCCGCCCTGCCCAGCCTGCTGTCCTTCGCCAAACCCGGCCACATCACGTTCGGCTCCGACTGGCCGTTCGCGCCGCTGCCGGCGGCCAAACTGTTCGCCGCCGGGCTGCGGACCTATCCGGGTCTGGACGTCCAAGCACGCGGTGCCATCGAACGGACAAACGCCCTGGCACTGTTCCCTCGCCTGGAGCCGCCCCCATCGCCGATCGCCCGGTCCCGCGTCGACCGGATCCGCCACACGGCGAGCCGCGCCGCGATGCGCGGGGTCGCGCGCCTGATGACCCAGCGTTGAGCCATCCTCATCCGCGAGCCTTCCGCTGCCCTGATACCGTCATAAATATACGGTGTCGGCTATTAGTCCGCAGTGAGTCGCGCCGAGACCGACGGACGACCACGACCCAGGAGGCGAGCCAGGTGACGACAACGTGTGATGGAAAGATCGCGCTGGTCACCGGGAGCAGCCGGGGCCTGGGCAAGGCGATCGCGCTGCGCCTGGCGGCTTCGGGGGCCACCGTCGCGTTGACCGCGCGCACGATGGAGCCAGACCCCAAATACGATGGCTCACTGCAACAGACGTTGGTCGAGATCACCGAGAAGGGCGGATCGGCGATTGCGGTCCGGTCGGATCTGTCCCAACCCGACGATCGCGAGGACCTGTTCAACGAGGTGGTTCATCGCGTCGGTGCGCCCGACATTCTCGTCAACAACGCGGCGGTGACCTTCCTGCGCCCGCTTGACACCTTTCCGGTCAAGCGGGCGCGGCTGATGTTCGAGATCCACGTGCTCGCTGCACTTCATCTGACACAGTTGGCCATTCCGGCGATGCGCGAGCGTGGCCGCGGCTGGGTCCTTAACGTCACCTCGGTAGGCGGTGACCTTCCCGACGGTCCACCGTTCTCTGAGTTCGACACCGCGGCGGGTTTTGGGGTGTACGGGACGGTCAAGGCGGCGTTGAATCGGTTGACGAAAAGCCTTGCCGCAGAATTGTATGCCGACGGCATCGCGGTCAACGCGGCGGCGCCGTCCAAGCCGGTGGCCACCCCGGGGGCGGGCCTCCTGGACCTGGCCACGACCGACACCGAAGACATCGAACTGATCACCCGGACAGCGCTGATGCTGTGCACGGCGGACCCGAAAACCTTGACGGGCCGGATCGTTCACACCCAACCGTTCTTGCGCGAGATCGGTTGGCAGAGTTGACGCAATAGTTCAAGAGCACTCCACCCCGCCGATCACCGGGGCAGCACCCCTCGCAGGAACAGATCGACCGCATGGGTGATATGGCGCTGTTCGGCCTTGCGGCTTCGGTATATCCCGAAATCGGCGAGCCGGGCGGGAAACGCCTCGACCATGGCGAGGAAATGCTCGGCGGCCAGTTCGATGTCGTCGACTTCGACGGTGCCGACGGCGGCGTGCCGGCGCAGCAACTCCATCACCTGCCGCTGACGGGTCGCCCAGCCCAGCGACTCCGCGCCCACCGCGAACTCGGGGAAGCGGTGCGCCTCGGTACGGGCAACCCGGTGCAGCCGCACAATGTCGGGGTCCAGGGCCCGCCTGACCGCCCCCTGGCCGATCGCGATGAGTGCGGCGCGCAGATCATCACCGTTGACCCTGCAGAGCGTGTCGTTTTCCACCGCGCGGGTGAACGCCCACGGAATCGCGTCGAGGAACGCCGCCCGCTTGTCCGGGTAGCGAGCGTAGAGCGTGCGCTTGGTGATGCCTGCGGCCCGCGCGATCGCCTCCATGGTGGTTCCGTCATAACCGTTGTCAAGAAACGTCAGCACCGCCGCCTCGCGCAGTCGCTGCCGAAGAGCACGGGATTCGGCCTCAGTCGGTCGGCCTCGTCGTGTCGCCACCGTCTGCGCTCCCTACTCGGCTGTCTGGCCCCGCGCGACGCCCGCCAGCTTGTCGGCGAATTTGGCCTCCGCGGCTTCCCGCAGCCGCAGCAG
>JAFAWC010000664.1 GCA_019242135.1 Mycobacteriaceae bacterium
CCGAGGCACAGGCAGACGTACATCAGGTCAAACCCTCACGGTCCCATTTGCGCCGAGATTGCCGATCTGCGGGCTCACTCGCGCGGTGCTGCAAGACGTCAACTTCGGCGACGCTCTGGTAGGTAGGTAAGGCTACCTTAATGCGGCTCGGGAAGGTCTGTCCACCTTACCGAAAGTCTTACAGTTACAGTCGGCGGATGCGCACGATGAACCTCAGCGGCAAACAAGCCGTCGTGACCGGTGCCGGTTCGGGTATCGGCGCAGCGCTGGCGCGTGCACTTGTCGCAGCGGGCGCCGACGTGTTGTGCACCGACATCGACGCCGCAGCGGCCGAGCAGACGGCCGCCGCGGCGGGGACACCTGGCACCGCGCGCGCCGCGCAGCTCGACGTCACCGACGCCGCGGCGGTGCAGGCCACCGTCGACGACGTGGTGTCGCACGCGGGCCGGCTGGACTTGATGTTCAACAACGCAGGCATCGTGTGGGCCGGCGATACCGAGTTGCTCACTCTCGACCAGTGGAACGCGATCATCGACGTGAATATCCGCGGCGTGGTCCATGGCGTGGTGGCCGCGTACCCGCTGATGATCCGGCAGGGTTACGGGCACATCATCAACACCGCCTCGATGGCGGGTTTGGTCCCGGCGGGCCGGCTCACCAGCTACGCGACGACCAAGCATGCGGTGGTCGGGCTGTCGCTGGCGCTGCGCTCGGAGGCCGCCGCTCACGGAGTTGGCGTGTCGGTTCTCTGCCCGGGCGCCGTGGAGACCCCGATCCTGGACAAGGGTGGCGTCGGCGACTTCGAGGGCCGCAGGTTCTTTCTCGCCGGGCAGCGCAGCCAAACCGGCTACGATCCAGACCGGCTGGCCCGCGACGTGCTGCGCGCGGTTCAGCGAGACCAGGCCATTCTTGTCGTGCCGAAGCTCGCATACGCGGGCTGGCTGACCGTTCGGTTGGCACCGGCCCTCATGCAACGCATGACGGCCCGCATGATCGCGCGGCGGCAGACGCGATGAGCGCTGCACTTGAAATACCTTGCGGTCCAAGCGATGTGACGCCCGCGTGGCTGTCGGCCGCTCTGAGCTCGAATGGCGAACCGGTGCGAGTCGACAGTGTCGAAATCGTTCCGGTCGGCACCGGGCAGACCGGTGCGACATACCGGATCTCCGCGTCCTACGCGGGCGATCCCGGCGGATTTCCGGCGACTTTTGTGATCAAGCTGCCGGTTCAGGACGACGCCGTGCGCGGCGGAGTAGCGCTCGGATATCTCAGCGAAGTAGCCTTCTACACCCGTGTGGCCGCTCGGACAGCGGTGCCGACACCTCGCTGCTTCTACTCCGACATCGCCGGCGGCGGTGCCGATTTCGCGCTGGTGCTCGAAGACATGTCCCCGGCCGAGCAGGGCAATCAGATCGCCGGCTCCTCTGCCGCGCAGGCGCGGCTGGCCGTCACGGCATTAGCGGGGCTACACGGTCCCAGTTGGTGCGATCCGGCATGGCTGGACTTTCCTGAGGTGGCGATGCCGATGCCCGGTGATGAGCAGGGTGCGACCGGCCTCGGCGATGTCGCCCGGATGGCCGTCGAGATGACGCTGGACAAGCTCGGCGCGCGGATCGATGCCGCCGACGCTGAGACAGCGACGACCGCCATGAGTTTGGTTACTCCCTGGTTGATGGCCGAGCCGGGGCGCTATGCGTTGTTGCATGGCGACTACCGCCTCGACAATCTGCTGTTCGATCCCGGCAGAACGCGCGTCACCGTGGTCGATTGGCAGACGATGGGCGTGGGCCTGCCCGCGAGGGACCTGTCCTACTACACCGCCACCAGCCTGCTGCCCGAGTTACGGGTAACCCTGGAGGACGAGTTGGTCGACGACTATTACCGGTCGCTGCGCAGTTATGGCGTCACGAACTACGACCGCGACACTTGTCGGCGCGATTACCGGTTGGGGATGCTGCAGGCCCCGTTGATCACGGCGCTCGGTTGCGCATTCGCGGCCTCCACCGAGCGCGGCGACGAGATGATCGCGGTCATGCTGCAGCGTGGCTGTCGTGCGATCCGCGAGCTTGGCACATTGGAACTCGTCGAGAAGATCGCGGCTCAGCGCGGTTCGTGAAGCGCGGCCACCTCGGCTGCGATCACTTTCATCGCGGCATTGCGCGGCAACTCGTCGACCACCGTGATCGCCACCGGTACGTGGTGACTGGGCAGCGCGCTCCGGACCCATTCCTTAAGTTCGGCTTCCGAAGGCGCCGGCTTCCCGGCCTTCACTTCGACTGCGGCGAAGGGCACCTCGCCGAGCCGTCGGTCACCTACACCGACGACGCAGGCGTCTCGAACGGCTGGATGCGACACCAGCGCCCGGCGCACGGTTTCAGGCAAGATCTTGAACCCGCCGCGGTTGATGGCACCGTCGGCCCGTCCGTGTATCGTCACGAACCCGTCGGCGTCGACTGACGCCATATCGGTGGTGCGGATCCAGTCGGGGCCGATCACCTCGACTCTGGCCTCGAGCACGCCAGTTTCGTCGGGCTCGGCTTCGTCGCCTGTCACCGGATCCACGATGCGCACCGCGACACCGGGCAGCGGCTTGCCGACGGTGTCGCGTTTGGCGGCCCCGTACTGCCGGAAAAGGTCCGGTGTCCACGCGCACACGGAACCCGCGAATTCCGTTGCCCCGTAAGCCCATAGCAGTGGGATACCGTATTTTCGCTCAAATTCCTCACGGACGACGGGCTCCAGCGGACCCGAGCCGCCGGGCAGGTATTCCAGCGACGCGAGGTCTTCCTTTCTGACGTCGGCATCGAGCAGCATCCGGATGATCGCGGCCTGAACACCCGCTGACTTGATGCCGTACGTTTTCACCGCCCGCACCCACTCGTCCACGGTGAACTTCTCCAGCAGCACTGTCCGCTTGCCCACATACGGTCCGGTCAGCAGCTGGCACACGCCGACGCTGCCGAACGGCCAATGCACCAATTCCGG
>JAFAWC010000712.1 GCA_019242135.1 Mycobacteriaceae bacterium
CCGGGGCCGCCCATCTGCGACGACCCCCTGGCTGCAACCTTATCCTCGGCGCCGCGACACGAGCCGTCCCGATGCGCGATCAGGACGGCTCGGCCAGTTCGTTTTTACTGGATTGCGTTGTGGGGGATCAGAGTCGGTACATCTCGCGGGCCATGCGCGAGTGCTCCAGGTAGTCCATCCGGGCGGGGTAGTGTCGCCGTTTGGGCGCTGCATCGGTCAATTTGGCCGCCGCGGCGCCACGGCGCGTCCACCACCGTTGCCGGCGCACCGGTACCGCGGCGGCCGTACTGAACATAACCTCTTGCTCGGTGATCAGCGTGGGTGCAGCCGGTGCGACTTTCGTTGTGGCGAAAGCAGATTCGATCAGCGTCTCGGCCTCGACGGTGATCTGGCCGTCATTTGCGGGTTGCTGCGGGTCGTGGGCAAGGAGCTCGGTCATGTCGGGTGGTTTCCTTTCGATGGTGTCGGTGTTGCGGTGATAGGGCGAGCCTGCGACCCGTTTCTTCGGAAATTCTCGAAGGATTCTTGGAGCCGAGGTGCTCGTTGTCCGGGGGTGCCACGCTGGAGCGTCGATGGGGTTGACCAACGTCGGCTTGCGCCGAATGGTTATGCCGAGATCGCTTCTAGCCGTCGCCCGGTTGTCGTCGGACCCAGTAGGGCGACGAGGCCGGCGAGCAGCCCGGTGCAGCCGATGAAAATAAATCCAGCGAGAAAAGACCACGAGGTGACCACGATGGGCAGGAGCAGTGCGCCGAGCGCGCCGCCGGCGTGGCCGATTCCGTCTGAGAGAGCAAATCCTGTGGCTCGGCCCCGGGTCGGGAATCCTTCTGCCGTGTAGGTGTAGGCGACCTGCAGGTACGACCCGAGTGCGACTGCAGCAAAGAAAGCGCCGGCGCCGATGGCGACAGCGCCGGCGAACGACCCGATCAGCAGCATCCCGACAAGCCACACCATCGTGGCGGCCAGGATCAGGATTCGCCGCTCGACGCGCTCGACGAGAAGGATTGTTGCGACGGCACCCACCGGGTATCCGGCTGCCCCGATGGCGAGATAGAGGATCGACGCACCGATCGGCGCGCCGTTGTCGGCGATCAGCTGGGCGGCGTCCCCGAGGAAGCCGTAGTTCCCGATGTACCACAGAAACCACATCGACACGAACACCGTTAACCGGTGCCGATAGGGCGGCGCCAATATGGCGGCCAAGCCGACACCGGCCGTGTCGGCGATATGCTCGTGTGCCGCCGGGTCGGGCGGGGCGAGGGGGATACCGCGCTTGGCGCTGGACTGCTCCATGCGTTCGACGGTGGCCTCGGCGTCGGCCAGCCGACCGGCGAGCACTTGCCAGCGTGGTGATTCCGGCAGCACCGTGCGGGCGGCCAACCCGAGAAGCGCGATCGCGCCGCCGATGACAAAAAGGAGGCGCCACCCGTAGGTCAAGTGAGGCACCAGCGCTAGCGCGATGAAGGGTGTCAGCGTTTGGCCTGTTATGCCGACCAGGAAGGTGATGACGGTGATGCGACCCCGAATCCGGGCCGGAGTGAGCTCGCTGAGGTAGGTGGACACCAGATTAAGGTCAGCTCCTACGCCCATCCCGGTGATGAACCGGAATACCGTCAGTGTGATCAGACCTTGCGCGGCGGCGTCGCCGAAAGATCCCAGCGCGGTCAAGGTCATGGTGACGATGAGCATGCGGTAGCGTCCGGCCCGGTCGGCTAGCGACCCGATGCCGATCGAGCCGACCACGTAACCGAGCAGACCCACCGCGACGGCGACGAACACGCCCTCGGATCGAGTCATGTTGAACTGCGCGGAGATCGCCGGCAGGGCATAGCCGATGTCGGAGATGTCGTAGAAGACGAAGAAATAGCCAACACCGATCACCGCGAGATAGCCTCGGGGTAGCGACCAGGCGGTGATGCGGTCCAGGCGCGCAAGCAGCTGTTGGCCGCGATGTGCGGTGACGTTATCCGGAGGCGGCACGCTCATGCTCATTGACCTTGCGGCGATGTGGCGGCCCCAGCCGTTGAAGGGGCCGGTTGAGCGCGAGGGGAGTCCGACACGTCGGTAAGTCGATCAGACGCGATGCCGACCTGACTCCGTTTCAGGTGTGACCCTCACCACACGGCGCCACCGTTGCGACGGCGCATCGAGTTCGTGATCGATGCTCACATCAGCGGAAGTTGCGCGATGATCGGCGTGGTGGGTTCCGTTGAGCCGCTGTCCGGTTCGACAGTGAAGGCCAGTGCGGTGGAGTGGCGCAAATCGGGTAGCACCGCAGTGGTCGACGGTGCAACGGCCTTGGCGTCCATGGTCCCCGCCGATGACGGCCCCCGGTCGTTGATCAACCACATTTGGTACACCGTCCCCGATTTCGGTGGCGGCACATCATTCATCACCAGGACACCGGCGTTTTTCTCGCGGGAGAAGATCACTGTCGCACTGCCGCCCCCGGGTATCTGGCTCGACACCGTGTGGACGTCGGGGGCGGCGAACACCTGCTCCGCGGTGGACGGTCTGTGTTCGGGATAGAGTGCCCACCCGACACTGACGGCGCCGAGGCCGATGATGACCGCGGCGGCCGCGGCTAGAAGCGTTGTCCGCCACGGGGATCGGCGCCTGATACTGGCCGCCGTGGCGGCCAGTATCCGGGTGCGCAGCTCTGCGGGTGGATCGGCCGCTGTCGACGCCGACACCACGCTCATGGTCTCTCGGACAGCCTGTACTTCGCGGTGGAATGCCTCGGCCATCGCGGCGGGCGCGGTCGCCACCCGCCGGTCGATGGTTGCTCGCTCGTCATCGGTGACGGCGTCGAGGGCGTAGGGCGTTGCCAACTCCAGTAGATCGAAATCGGTCGGTTCACTCATGTCACGCCCACACAGTTCCGCAGGGCGCGCAGCCCATCACGCATCCGCGACTTGACGGTCGCCAGGTTGGCCGACAGCTGCTCAGACACCTGCGCGTAGGTCAACCCGCCGTAGTAGGCGAGTTCGATGCACTCACGCTGCGTATCAGTCAGCGCGTCAAGACACTCCGTCACCCGTCGTCGTTCGTGGCGGATGATCACGGAGTCTGCGACCACATCGGCGGCGCGTTCGGCCGTTGCCGAGCCGTATCGTGATTCCCGTTGCGTCGCCGCTTGTTCAGCGCGCACCCGGTCGATGGCGCGCCGGTGCGCGACCGTCAATAGCCACGCCATCGCCGACCCCGCCGCCGGGTTGAAGTCTGCGGCTTTTTGCCACACCTGGAGGTACACCTCTTGGGTGATCTCTTCGCTGTAGCCAGGATCACGCACCACTCGGGCCACCAATCCGAATACGCGCACGCTGGTGTGATCGTAGAACGCGGCGAATGCATCCGCGTCGCGGTTGGCGACCCGGCGCAGCAACGCGCCCAGGTCGTCGTCCACCTGCGGCGATCGGGTCATTGAGCCGTAGCATAGCCGCCGCTTTTTCCTGGTCATATGCGTCGCAGGTGCGGAAGCGATGCGCGGTGTTGGCGGCTTAACGCCGGACTTTCTCATGTGGCGTCGCCAGGTCGGGCCCTGCGGCTCTGTGTGGTTGTGCCATGCGATGCTCCCGTGTGACCTCGCGGCCCCGCACCGCAGCGGTCATGTGTTCGGTCACCGCGGTAACGATCAGGGCCCCCCTCGTGATCAGGCGGACCGTGGTGCGGACCGCGTCCATGTGCTTCTCCCTAACCGGGTTGCCGGACCTGGGTTATGACTGCGCGGGTGGCATGAGCACCGTGTCGATCATGTACACGGTGGCGTTCGCGGTCTTCACCCCGCCGCACACCAGGCCGGCGTCATTGACCTTGAGGCCCTGGCCGGAGCCAGTGACGGTTACCGTCGCGCCCTGCAGAGTCGGATGCGTTCCGACCACCTGGTCGGGTGACAACTGACCCTGTACCACGTGATAGGTGAGGATCTTGTTCAGCAGTGTGGCGTCGGTCTTGAGCGTGTCAATCGTCGATTGCGGCACCTTCTTGAACGCGTCGTCGGTCGGGGCGAACACGGTGTACTGCCCATTGTTCAGGGTGTCGACGAGGTTGACGTTAGGGTTCAGCTTGCCCGACAACGCCGCTGTCAGGGTCGTCAACATCGGGTTGTTCGACGCTGCCACGGCGACCGGATCCTGTGCCATGCCCTG
>JAFAWC010000232.1 GCA_019242135.1 Mycobacteriaceae bacterium
AGGTTGGCCACTGGCACGCGGACGTCCTGGTAGTAAGTGGCGCTGGTGTCCGGGCCCGCCATCGTGTGCACCGGCGTCCAGGAGAAGCCCGGCGCGCTGGTTGGCACGATGAGCATCGAGATGCCGCGATGTTTCTTCGCCTCCGGATTCGTGCGCACCGCCAGCCACACGTAGTCGGCGTAGGGGATCAGGCTGGTCCACATCTTCTGGCCGTTGACGACGTACTCGTCACCGTCGCGCACCGCCGTGGTGCGCAGCGCCGCCAAGTCGGTGCCGGCCCCGGGTTCGGAGTAACCGATCGAGAAGTGCAGGTCACCCGACGCGATCTTGGGCAGGTAGAACGTCTTCTGCTCGTCGGTGCCGTACGCCATGATCGTGGGCGCCACGCTGTTGATCGTCAGAAACGGTACCGGCGCCCCGGCGATCGCTGCCTCGTCGGTGAAGATCAGCTGGTCCATCGCGGACCGGGCCTGGCCGCCGTACTCGGTTGGCCACCCCAACGCCAGCCAGCCATCCTTCCCCATCTGCGCGACGGTGTCCCGGTAGGCGTTGCCGGTGCCGTACTCGCCCTCCACCGAGCTCAGCGCCTCGACCCGCTCGGGCGTCATCAGATTGCTGAAGTAGGACCGCAGCTCGCGGCGCAACTCCTCTTGTTGGGGGGTGTAGCCGATCCGCATCGCCATGTCCTTAGGTCTATCGCCGAACCCATCGGCAGACGCACCTGCCATCCCGGTTGTAACACGTTCTAGTCTTGGGGTCCAGCGACGGTTGCCCGCAGAATCGGCGCGAGCTGGTCGTATTGTGGTTGCTGCGTCAAGACAGGACCGTCCGGGTGAGTGCTAGGAGGTTGTCGTGCGAGTTGAAGTTGACCGCGATCGGTGCGAAGGTAACGCCGTCTGCGTGGGAATCGCGCCTGACCTGTTCGATCTCGACGACGAGGACTACGCGGTGATGAAGAAGGATCCGGTGCCCGCCGACCAGGAGGACCTCGCCGAGCAGGCGATCGCCGAATGCCCCCGCGCCGCGCTGCTCCGCAAGGACTAGAGGTATTCATAACTTGACTGCATCGCAGGGGTACGAGGCCGACGAACTGACCGATCTGTCGGGACGGGTCGCGGTGGTAACCGGCGCCGCCGCAGGTCTTGGCCGAGCCGAGGCGATCGGCCTGGCCCGGGCCGGGGCGACGGTCGTCGTCAACGACATCGACTCGGCTCTGACCGATTCGGATGTTTTCGACGAGATCACGGCGGCCGGCGGTAAGGCGGTCGCGGTGGCCGGCGACGTCGCCCGGCGGTCGACCGCCGACGAGATGATGGCCGCCGCCGAACGTGAAGGTGGCCTTGACATCGTCGTCAACAACGCCGGCATCACCCGTGACCGGATGCTATTCAACATGACCGACGAGGATTGGGATCTCGTCATCAACGTTCATTTGCGCGGCCATTTCCTGCTGACCCGCAACGCCGCCACCTACTGGCGGTCGCGCGCCAAACAAGCGGGCGGCGAAACCTATGGCCGGCTCATCAACACCTCCTCCGAGGCCGGGCTGTCCGGCCCCGTGGGCCAGGCGAACTATGGCGCGGCAAAGGCCGGCATCACGGCGCTGACGCTCTCGGCGGCGCGTGCGTTGGGCCGCTACGGGGTGCGCGCCAACGCGATCTGTCCCCGGGCCCGGACGGCGATGACCGCAGACGTGTTCGGCACGGCACCCGACCTGGGCGAAGGGGATATTGATCCGCTGTCGCCCGATCATGTGGTGACGTTGGTGCGGTTCCTCGCCTCCCCTGCAGCCGAAACGGTCAACGGCCAACTTTTCATCGTGTACGGCCCGTCGGTGACGCTCGTCGCCGCACCCACCGCCGAGCACCGGTTCACCGCCGAGAGCGCAGCCTGGGCACCGCACGAACTCAGCACGGCAATGCAGAAATACTTTGCTGAGCGTAATAACGACGTGACGTTTGCGGCGACCCAACTGATGGGGTCGCAGAAGTGACGTTGGCGTCAAAGAAGCCTCTTCAGCCAGCTAGAACACGTTTCAGAAGCAAACTGGACAATTACCGGTGAACTGGTCAAACGAGCCGGTTATGACTCTTTTCCTGTCCTTTGACAGCGCGAACGTGTTCTAGTTAGTATGATCCGGCTCACACAGCGTCACGTCCTGTTGAGGGGTGGGAAGGGCACCGGACCTGCCAGTTTCTTGGCTTCGCCCGGCACTGTGAACTCACCCGCACGCCCGGGAAGGGGGCCGAGTGAAGGAGCAGCTCGCGGTACCGGCCAGGGCCGTGGGCGGATTCTTCGAAATGTCGGGCGACACATTCCGTGCGCTGTTCCGCCGGCCGTTCCAGCTCCGCGAGTTCCTGGAGCAGACCTGGATGATCGCGCGTGTGTCGCTGGTGCCGACGCTGTTGGTGGCGATCCCATTCACCGTTTTGGTCGCGTTTACCCTCAATATCCTGCTGCGCGAGATCGGCGCCGCAGACCTGTCCGGCGCGGGCACCGCGTTCGGCACGATCACCCAGCTGGGTCCCGTTGTGACGGTGTTGGTGGTCGCCGGCGCGGGGGCCACTGCGATCTGCGCCGACCTCGGCGCCCGCACCATCCGTGAAGAGATCGACGCCATGCGTGTGCTGGGCATCGATCCGATCCAGCGCCTGGTCGTGCCGCGGGTGTTGGCGTCGACGCTGGTCGCGTTGCTTCTGAACGGTCTGGTCTGTGCGATCGGCTTGTCCGGCGGCTACGTGTTCTCAGTATTGCTTCAGGGGGTTAACCCGGGCGCGTTCATCAATGGATTGACGATTTTGACGGGTCTTGGGGAGTTGGTGCTTGCCGAGGTCAAGGCGCTGCTGTTCGGGGTGTGCGCGGGCCTGGTGGGTTGCTATCGCGGTCTGACCGTCAAGGGCGGTCCGAAGGGCGTCGGCAACGCGGTCAACGAGACCGTGGTCTACGCGTTCGTCTGTCTGTTCGTGATCAACGTCCTGATGACCGCGATCGGCGTCCGGGTCCTGGCGCGGCACTGATGAGCACTCGGGCGAAGAAGCGAGGGCACTGATGAGCACTCGGGCGAAGAAGCGACATCAGCGATGAGTTATGACGTAACGCTCCGCCTGCGACGGCTCGCCGCCGCGGCGCCGAGGGTTGTGGACTCCTTCGGCGAGCAAGCACTGTTCTACGCCCAGTCGTTCCGCTACATCCCCAACGCGCTCACCCATTACCGCAAGGAGACGGTGCGCCTGATCGCCGAGATGACGCTCGGCACCGGCGCGCTGCTGCTCATCGGTGGCACTGTCGGTGTCGCCGCCTTCTTGACCTTGGCATCCGGCGGCGTGATCGCCGTGCAGGGCTACTCGTCGCTGGGCAACATCGGGATCGAGGCGCTGACCGGATTCCTTTCGGCGTTCCTCAACGTCCGCATCGTGGCGCCGGTGATCGCCGGCATCGCGCTGGCGGCGACGATCGGCGCCGGCACCACCGCTCAGTTGGGCGCCCAGCGGGTGTCAGAAGAGATCGACGCCTTCGAGGCGATGGCCATCCACTCGGTGTCGTATCTGGTGTCCACGAGGATCATCGCGGGCCTCATCGCGATCATCCCGCTGTACTCATTGTCGGTGCTGGCAGCTTTCTTCGCGGCCCGCTTCACCACCGTGTACATCAACGGCCAGTCCGGCGGCCTGTACGACCACTACTTCAATACCTTCCTCATCCCCACGGATCTGCTGTGGTCGTTCCTGCAAGCCATCGTGATGTCGATCGCGGTGATGCTCGTGCACACCTACTACGGCTACAACGCGTCTGGCGGCCCGGTGGGCGTCGGCATCGCGGTCGGGCAAGCGGTGCGGACATCGCTGATCGTCGTCGTCGTGATTACTTTGTTCATCTCCCTCGCCGTCTACGGCGCTTCCGGTAACTTCAACCTTTCCGGATAGGGGGGAGCAGTGGCGAACACGGGGTCTACCACCCGCAACGGCAGGATCGCCGCGGCGGTGCTCGCGACGCTGATCCTCGTCTTCGCCCTGCTGACCTACCTCTCGTATACGGCTGCTTTCACGTCCACCGATTCGGTGACGGTGATGTCGCCGCGCGCCGGCCTCGTGATGGAACGCGACGCGAAGGTCAAGTACCGCGGCATCCAGATCGGCAAGGTCAAAAACATTCAGTATGTCGGCGACCAAGCGCAGTTGACGCTGGCGATTGAGAGCGGTCAGATGCGCTACATCCCATCGAATGCCATCGTGCGGATCGCCAGTAACACGGTGTTCGGCGCGAAATCGGTGGAATTCATTCCGCCGCCAACCCCTTCGGGCAAGTCTCTGCAGCCTG
>JAFAWC010000283.1 GCA_019242135.1 Mycobacteriaceae bacterium
AGGATGGGCCCGGGCCAGCGCACGATGCCGGTACCGATCCGGCGCCATCCTCGCGTCCGCATCCTGCGTTTGGGCTCGAATAGACCGAAAACACTTGCCATGGTGAGGACGGCAGGGGTCAGCGTGAGCGCAGCAACCAGTGCGATAAGGATGCCGATCGCGGCGGGCACGCCCAAGCTTTGGAAGTATGGGAGCCGGGTGAAACTCAGGCAGTACACCGCGCCGGCGATGGTGAGACCCGAACCAAGCACCACGTGCGCGGTGCCGCGGTACATCGTGTAGAACGCCGTCTGACGATCCTCACCTATGTGGCGTGCCTCTTGATAGCGGCCCAAGACAAAGATTGCGTAATCGGTTCCGGCGGCAATGGCCAGTAATGTCAGCAGATTCGTCGAGTACGTCGACAGCGCGATGATCCCGTAGTTGCCCAGGACGGCGACGACGCCACGCGCCGCGGCCACCTCGATCACGACCATGAGCAGGGTGAGAATCGTGGTGAGGAACGAACGGTAGACAACAAACAACATCACCGCGATCACCAGAAACGTTATGGCGGTGACCTTCTTGCTGCCGTTGCTGCCGACTTCAAACTGATCGGCGATGAGCGGCGCCGCCCCGGTGACATAGGTTTTGATCCCGGGCGGCGGCGGTGTGTTGGCCACGATGTCGCGCACAGCGTCGACCGACTCGATGGACAAACTCTCGCCCTGATTACCGGCGAGATACACCTGAACATAAGCGGCCTTGCCGTCGGTGCTCTGCGAACCCGCAGCGGTCAGCGGATCTCCCCAGAAGTCCTGGATGTGCTCGACATGCTTGGTGTCCTGGGAGAGATTGCGGATCAGCTTGTCGTAATAGTGGTGCGCATCGGCAGACAGGGGGGTGTCAGCCTCCAGGACGATCATGGCCGCGCTGTCGGAATCAAACTCGTGGAACACCTTGCCCATGTGTTTCATCGCCTGCAGCGACGGCGCATCCTGGGGGCTCTGGGCCACGTTATGTACTTTCGCCACCGCCTCCAACTGCGGCACCACTGCGTTCGTGATCGCCGCCAGAGCAAGCCAGAACAGCGCGATCGGCACGGCAAGCCGGCGGATCATCTGCGGCAACGTCGGGTGCGCGACGTGCTGGTCGCTCATCCGGACTTGTCGAGGCAGAAGGTGTAGGCGTTCAACGTGTTGACTGTTCTCTCGTCCTTGACGATGCCGTCGATCGTGATGCGACAGCTGATGGAATCGCTGTCACCCTGGGCCATGACGTTCACGAACACCGCGGGCTCGGTTGTGGTGGTGTCGTATGACCACGGCAGAGGCGCGCCGTCAACTCGCTGCGGCTGAGCGTTGACATCCAGATAGTTGATCGTCGCCACCGTTCCCGGGGGCCCGAAGACAGCGAGGACCACGTGCTTGGGGTTGAACGGAGTGATCTCGTTGGAGATGGCGTTGGCCCCCGCCGCGGCACGGTGGGAACCGAAGATGCCGTGCAGACGGTAGACGCAAAACCCGGCGACCGCGATCACGACGACCGCGACCAGCAGTATCCATCCCCGCCTCAGTAGCCTGCCAGCTGAAATCCCATTCACCCGTTAGCCTTTCGATAACCGGCGACACGATCGCTTGGGCGAGGTCATCCCGCTGCGCTGTGCTACAGCGAAGTGCGACGGTCTAACAGTACGGTACGGGACCGGACACGACAAGATTTAACGGAGCCCGCGTGCGCGGACAAACTGCGCTACGAAGTGTGCCTGGTCAGGCTCGGGATGATGACGTGATCAACGAGGGCTTGCACGGTACGGGAAGTTGGGGGCCGGTTCGGGATGATCGACCGGAAGATGAGGTAACCGGGCAACAGATCCCAGAGTTCGTCAGTGATCGCAGCGTCGTCGATCTCGCCACGGTCCACGGCCTGCTGCAAGATGCGGTGGATCAGCGCCTTCCGCTGATCGAGAAACTCGTGCTGCAGAACGTCATTGAGTGCGGCGTTGCGTGACGCCTCGACGAGCACCGCGCGGATGGTGCCAGCCTGGGTGCCGGCCTGCTGGCATATCACCTCCCCGAGGCGCAGCAGATCGCCCCGCAGTGTGCCCGTGTCGGGCGCAACCGCGACTTGGCTGACACCTTCGATGAATGCGGCCAGCACCAATTCGGCTTTCGACGGCCAACGCCGGTATACCGTGGCCTTGCTGGCACGCGCGGTAGCCGCCACCGCATCGAGAGTCAACCGCTCATAGCCGTGTTGCTCTAACAGCTGCAGCGTGACTGCGAGCAATTCGCTCTCCCGCGGCGACCATCGGGAGGACTTCGCGCAGCGGTCGGCGATTCGGGGCACGGCGCCCACAATAGAGCCGTTGCGGTAGTACCGTCCAGTACCGTACACGGGCTCGCGGCGCGATGACTGGCTGAATGCCCGGCGTGCTCATCCGGCGCTCGTCGTGTCAGGGTCAGGCAGGCGCTGTCCTGCGGCGATCCGGTCAGGTTGGGATAGCGAGCAGAACACGGCCGTCGCGCGGTCCGTGGTCGACATGCTCATGGGCCGCGGCAATCTCGGCGAGCGGATGGGGCGACGCGATCGGAATGTTGAGCGCTCCTGCTTTCGCCGCAGCGGAAAGGTCCTCTCCGGCTTGCCGTTTAGCTTGCGGTGAGAAGTCGTCGCTGCCGAGCAGCCGCAGCGTGACGTTGGCGAACAGCAATGGCCAAAACGGTAGTTCCGGCCGCTCGGCGCGGCTGGCGTAGGCGGCGACGACTGCACCGTTGGCTACCACCGCGGCATCCAGCTCGGCGTTGTCGGAGAAGTCAACCTCGACGATGCGGTCCACTCCGCCCGGCGCGTGTTCGCGGATCACCGAGGCCGCATCGTTGCTGTCGAGAGAGACGGGATAGGCGACTATGGAGGTGTCGACGGTGCCCAGATCACGGCTGTGAACCACGGTGCCGATGACGGTGGCCCCGCCCCAGTGCGCGAGCTGCGCCGCTAGTGAACTCACTGAACCGAGCACACCGTGCACCAAAATCGTCTTTCCCGCGACCGGCCCGTCGCTGAACACCGCGCGATGCGCGGTGATGCCCGGGATGCCAAGGCAAGCGCCTATCTCGTCCGAGACCCCGTCGGGAAGTGCAACCGCCTGCCGGTCGGGGACGCAGGTGAACTGTGCAGCCGTTCCGAAGGGACGGTAGGACTGCGCGCCGTAGGTCCACACGCGTTGCCCGATTCTGCGGTCGTCCACACCATCGCCGACGGCGTCGATGACCCCGGCGGCATCACTGTGCGGGATAATCCGGGGAAACGCCATCGGTGTGCCCTGCCACCCGGACCGCTTCTTCGTGTCACCCGGGTTGATGCCGGAAAACCGGACGCCTACGCGGACTTCGCCGGGCCCGGGCTCGGCCCCCAGCAGATCACCGACCTGCAGCACCTCCGCCGCGGGGCCCTGCCGGTCGTACCAAGCCGCTAACATCTCTGCAACCTCGGCGAGTACCGCAAGCCACCATCAAGCCTCGTCGAGCGCCTCGCCGAGTTCTTGAGCAACCCGGCTGTGGTGGTTTTCCGCCAAGGCGTGCCCGACTCCCAGAACCAGCGCGAGCGGCCATTCCAGCAGCTGCAACGCCGCCAGGACACCCAGCCCGCCGTAATAGGCCAGGTGCTCGGGGCGAGGCAGTTGCACCCGCCCGACCATCGGCAGGTTTACCGACATGCGATCGACGCGCTGGATCCGATTGGATGTGCGGTGGGAGGTCGATGCACCCTTCCGGGTTGACGTTGAGCGCGTGTTCGATGCCATTTTGGTCCTTTCTGGGATCGATGCCCCTTTGTATTGTCGCCTCGCGTGCCGGGGCGGCGAAGCGGATGGCGGTGCTCGGTCAGCCGATCG
>JAFAWC010000357.1 GCA_019242135.1 Mycobacteriaceae bacterium
ACGCCAGGACCATGTCATCGCACGTGACCGGCTTGCCGTCGGAATAGACCGCGTTATCGGCGATGGTGTAGTCGAGAAGAAGCGGCTCGCGCCCGACCACCGACACCGTGCCGAAGTCGTGGTCGGCGACGATCTGCCCGTCGGGGCCGTGGTAGCCGAACCCGGTGAGCACCCGTGCAAACGCTTGCGGCGAGGCCGAGGCCGCCCCCGCGACGGTGTTGGGGTTGTACGTCGCCAGCGGGCCGTCGACCTCGTAGTTGATCTGCCCCGCCGGGGTGCTCGAGCAGGAGGAAACCAGCGAAGACACCAAAATCACGACCGCAGCGAGCACGGCCGGCGGAAGCAGCCCGGGGACGAACTGCCGCCAGCGGTCACGACCCATGCCGCTAGCGCCGCCGCGTGTTCCGCTTGCCCGACGGTCGCCCGGCGCGCGAACCGGTCGGCCGGATGGGCCGCGCCCCGGGCGCCGGTTTGCTGGCCCCCGCCGCGACGGTTTCCGCCCCTGACGCTCCTGATCCGCCTACCGCCCCTGACCCGCCTGCCGATGCTGACTCGCTGTCTGCCTCGGCCGAGCCTGGCTCTGCGCCCTCAGCCTTCGCCGCCTCGTCGGCAGTCTCGGGCGCCCCCGCCGCATTGCGCCGGCGAAGCACCCGCCGGGAGTGGGTGCGCACGAGCTCGGTGCGCTCCCGCAGCGTCACGAGCAGCGGGGTGGCCAAGAAGATCGACGAATAGGTGCCGACGATGATGCCGACCAGCTGGACCAGCGCGAGGTCTTTCAGGGTTCCGACGCCGAGCAGCCACACCGCGACGACGATCAGCGCGATGATCGGGATCACCGAGATCAGGCTGGTGTTGATCGACCGCATGAATGTCTGGTTGATCGCCAGGTTGGCCTGCTCCGCGAACGTGCGCCGGGTGGTGTGCTGGAAACCGTGCGTGTTCTCTTCGACCTTGTCGAACACGATCACCGTGTCGTAGAGCGAGAAACCCAAAATGGTGAGCAGACCGATCACGGTCGCGGGACTGACCTCGAAGCCGACCAGCGAGTACACGCCGGCAGTGGTGGTCAGGTCGAAGCCGAGGGTGGCCAGTGCCGACATCGCCATGTAGCGCTCGTAGCGGATGGTGATGTAGAGGCTGACGAGGACCAGGAACACCACGAGGGCGATCAGCGCCTTCTTGGTGATCTGCGCGCCCCAGGTCGATGACACCGCCGAGTCGCTGATGGTCTGCACGCTCGGCTTGCCGTCACTACCCACCGGGTGGAACTGATTGAACAGCGCGTCCTTGAGCTTGGCCGTCTGCGGGTTGGTCAGCGTCTCCGAGCGGATCTGCACGGTGGCCGACCCGCCGTTGCCGACGATGACCACCTGCTGGGCGTCGTGACCGATCGTGTTGCGGAAAACGTCCTCTACCTGGCTCACCGAAGCATTGCCTCGGGGAAAGGACAGCTGCGTGCCGCCGCGGAAGTCGATGCCCAGCGTGAACCCGCGAAGCACGATCGACACGATCGCGACTGCGACGATCACCCCGCTGACGGCAAACCACAGCCGGCGCCTGCCGATGACCTCGAACGCACCGGTGCCGGTGTAGAGACGCGCGAAGAAACCGTGGCGCCGGGTCGCCGCCGACTCGAGCGTTTCTTCCGCCGCCGCCGACTCGAGCGTTTCTTCCGCCGTCCCCGACTCGGGCGTTTCTTCCGCCGCCCCCGACTCGAGGACCTCCGTGGCCGAGTCCGGTTCGCGGCCTGTGGTTTTGGAATCCTTTCCGACAGCCATGCCTACCTCTGTCCCGTTGCGTACGCCGCCGCACGGCGTTCCCGGGCGATCTGCTGGACGGCACCGAGACCGTTGAACGCCGGCTTAGCCAGGGTCGGCGACTTCGATGCCAGGTACACCAGCGGCCAGGTCACTAGGAAAACCACCACCGTGTCGAGGATGGTCGTCAAGCCGAGCGTGAACGCGAAGCCCTTCACCTGACCGATGGCCAGGAAGTACAGCACCGCGGCCGCAAGGAAACTCACCGCGTTGCCCGACAAGATCGTCTTCCGCGCCCGCACCCAACCCCGCGGCACCGCGGACCGGAACGAACGGCCTTCGCGGATCTCGTCTTTGATGCGTTCGAAGAACACGACGAACGAGTCCGCTGTCGTCCCTATGCCGATGATCAGACCGGCGATGCCGGCCAGGTCGAGCGTGTAGTTGATATATCGGCCCAACAAAATCAGGATGGCATACACCATGGCACCGGACGCCACCAGCGACAGGGCGGTGAGGATTCCGAGCGCGCGGTAATACAGAAGTGAGTAGATGAGCACAATGACCAGCCCGATGGCCCCGGCGATCAAGCCGGCTTTGAGCGACGTCAAACCCAATGTGGCGGAGACGGTTTCGGCTTCCGACGACTCGAACGACAATGGCAGCGACCCGTATTTCAGCACATTGGCGAGGTCGCGCGCCTTGGCGGCAGTGAAGTTGCCGGTAATCTGGGTGTTGCCGCCGGGGATCGCCTCCCGGATGGCCGGGGCGCTGACGACCTGCGAGTCGAGCGTGAACGCGGTTTGAGTGCCGACATTCTTCGCGGTGAAGTCACCCCACACATCGGAGGCGTCGGACTTGAACTTGAGGTTCACCACCCACTGGTTGTGCTGTTGGTCGAAACTGGCTGAGGCGGTGTCGATTTGGTCACCGCTGATGATCGACTTATCCAGCACGTAGATCGCTTTGTGGTCGCTCGAGCATGTCACCAGCGGAAGCGTGGGGTCGTCGTTGCCGGCGAGCGGGTCGGAACCCTGGCACCGCTGCTCCATCAGCACGCTCACTGCCACCTGCGCCAGCGCCGGGGTCTGCCGTAGCTGTTTTTGGAAGGCGATGCTGTCGGCCAGGTCTTTTCGGGGATCCGGTGCGGGCGGAAGCGGTGCCCCCGGTGCGGGCGCTGGCGCGGCCGAGGTCGGTTCCCCCGGTGCCGGCGCTGGCGCGGCCGAGGTCGGTGCCCCCGGGGCCGGCGCGGGTGCGGGCGAGGCCGGCGCGGCGGGTGTCGGTGCCCCCGATGTGGGTGTGGCTGAAACGGGCGTCGGCGGCGCCGGTGAGGGGGTGGGCGACGGCGGGTCCTCGGGATACGGCCGCGGCTGCGGCGCGGGGGGCGCCGTCGGCGCGGCCGGCGCCGGCGCTCCGGTGGCCGGCACCCCGGTGTCAGGCGCGCCGGTGTCAGGCATACCAGGGACAGGCGCCCCGGGAACGCTGGGCGTCTCGCCGGGCATGCCCGGGATGGTCCCCGGCATCCCGGGGATCCCGCCCGGGGGTTGCTCGCCCTGCTCAGGAACCGCAATGACGCCATCGGGGACCACCGGCCGGATGAACAACCGCGCGGTCTGCCCCAGGCTGCGCGCCTGGTTGCCGTCGCTGCCCGGGACGGTGATGACCAGGTTGTCGCCGTCGATGACGACCTCTGAGCCCGACACGCCCAGGCCGTTCACCCGCGCGCTGATGATCTGCTGCGCCTGATTGAGCGCAGCGCTGGTGGGCCGCGATCCATCCGGGGTGCGTGCGGTCAACGTCACCCTGGTTCCGCCCTGAAGGTCGATGCCGAGCTTCGGCTTGGCCTGCTTGTCGCCAGTCAGGAAGATCAGCAGGTACAGGCCGATCAAAAGAAGCAAGAACAGCGACAGGTAACGGGCAGGGCGCACCGGCGGCGACGACGATGCCACGGTCCTCAGTTCTCCTTGCGGTCGATGTCCAGCGGAAAGCTGTCAGTCGTTGGTGATCCGGCCCGGTTCCTCGGCTGCATCGATTTCCGCGTCGTCTTCGAGGTCGGGTTCGATGCGGTCGCGGATCGCCATCTTCATCCAGGTGGTGACCACCCCGGGGGCAATCTCCAGGTCGACGGTGTCATCGGTGATGCCCATGACCGTGGCCTGCAGCCCCGACGTGGTGTGCACCCGGTCGCCGACCTGCAGCGAATCGTGCAGGTCGATGGTGGCCTGCATCGCGCGCCGCTGGCGCCGCGATGCCATGTACATGAACGCGCCCATGATGATGAGCAGCGGTAAGAAGACGATCAGCTGTTGCATGAGGGCACGGGTCTTTCGTGTAGTGCAGGTATTTGAGCCCACGGGTGTCCGGAGGGCCTCGCAACTGACCAGTGTGCCATCCGGCCCGGCGGTGCCTGCGCGGCACTAGGCTCCACTCGGGAGGGAGTGCCCGAGGAGAGCCCATGACCAGCCTCGACCAGAGCCGTCGGCTCATCACCGAGATCCCCGGCCCCAGGTCGCGCGAGTTGATCGACCGCAAGGCCGCCGCGGTGCCGCGCGGGGTCGCCAACACAATGCCCGTCTACGCCGCCAGGGCCGGCGGCGGCATCGTCGAGGACGTCGACGGCAACCGGCTGATCGATCTGGGCTCGGGCATCGCCGTCACCACGGTCGGCAACGCCGCGCCGCTGGTCGTCGATGCGGTGCGCGAGCAGGTCGCCGACTTCACCCACACCTGCTTCATGATCACGCCCTACGAGGGGTACGTCGCCGTGGCCGAGCAGCTCAACCGGCTCACCCCCGGCGCCGGCGAGAAACGCACGGCACTGTTCAACTCGGGCGCCGAAGCGGTCGAAAACGCCGTCAAGATCGCGCGGGCGTTCACCGGCAGGTCGGCGGTCGCCGCGTTCGACCACGCCTACCACGGACGCACCAACCTGACGATGGCGTTGACCGCGAAGTCGATGCCCTACAAGAGCGGGTTCGGCCCGTTCGCGCCCGAGGTGTACCGCGCGCCGCTGTCGTACCCGTACCGCGACGGCCTGCTCAGCAAGGAGTTGGCGACCGACGGTGAGCTGGCCGCCGCACGGGCAATCACCGAGATCGAAAAGGAGATCGGTGCCGACAACCTCGCGGCGCTGATCATCGAACCGATCCAGGGCGAGGGTGGTTTCATCGTCCCGGCCGAGGGCTTCCTACCCGCGCTGCTGGCCTGGTGCCGCAAGAACGACGTGGTGTTTATTGCCGACGAGGTGCAGACCGGCTTCGCGCGCAGCGGGGCGATGTTCGCCTGCGAGCACGAGGGCATCGAGCCGGACCTGATCGTCACCGCCAAGGGCATCGCCGACGGGCTGCCGCTCTCGGCGGTGACCGGACGCACCGAGATCATGGATGCCCCGCACATCGGCGGATTGGGCGGCACCTACGGCGGCAACCCGGTCGCCTGCGCGGCGGCGCTGGCCACCATCGAGACCATCGAAGCCGAGGGGCTGTGCAGCCGCGCAGCCCGCATCGAACCCCTGATGAAAAACGTCCTCGGCGGACTGCAGGCCGAGGACGACCGGATCGCAGACGTGCGCGGGCGCGGCGCCATGATCGCGGTGGAGTTGGTCAAATCGGGCACCGCAGAACCCGATCCGGTGCTCACCCGCACGCTGTGCACCCGCGCTCATTCGGCCGGAGTGATCGTGTTGTCCTGCGGCACGTTCAACAACGTCATCCGACTGCTGCCACCCCTGCCGATCGGCGACGATCTGTTGACCGAGGGCCTCGAAGTCCTCGCGATGATCCTCAAGGACCTCTGATGCGGGATGGCTGATATGACCACAGCCTTCGTCACCGGTGGCTCGGGATTCATCGGCGGTCGGCTGATCGAACGGCTCGTCGCCGACGGGATCACGGTGCGGGCGCTGGCGCGATCGGACCGGTCGGCAGCCGCGGTGGTCTCGCACGGCGCCGAAGCCGTGGTCGGCGACCTTTCCGACACCGAGGCGATCACCGCGGGTGCGCAGGGCGCTTACACGGCCTTTCACCTCGCCGCCAACACCGAAGTCTGGGGTCGGTGGCAGGATTTCGTGCGCGACAACGTCACGGGAACCCAAAACGTCCTCGCCGCGACCCGCGCGGCCGGCGTCGCCCGCTTCGTGCACTGCGGCACCGAGGCGGCACTGATCGCCGGCGAACCACTGGTGTGGGTGGACGAGACGGCACCGCTTCGGCCCGACTCGAGGGCACCCTATTCAGCGACGAAAGCGCGCGCCGAACTTGCGGTGCGCGCCGCGAACACGGATGGCTTCGAAACCGTCGTCATCCGGCCTCGCTTCGTGTGGGGCGCAGGCGATACGACCGTGTTGCCGGCCATGGTCGCCATGGTCAAGTCCGGCCGCTTCGCCTGGATCGGTGGCGGAAAGCAGCTGACCGACGTCACCCACGTCGACAACGTCATCGAGGGCCTGCTGCTCGGCGCACGCGACGGCCGGGGCGGCGAGGCCTACTTCGTCACCGACGGCGAACCGGTGGCATTCCGTGATTTCGTCACCGCACTCCTCGGGACCCAGGGAGTGCAGGTGCCCGACCGGTCCATCCCTGCGCGGGTGGCGGGCCCGCTCGCGGCGACCTGCGAAGCGCTGTGGCGCGCGCTGCCGCTGCCGGGTCAGCCCCCGCTGACACGGTTTGCCTACTGGCTCGCGTCGCAGGAATGCACGATCGACATCGGGAAGGCCCGCCGCGAACTCGGCTACCGACCCGTCAAGGGCCGCGCTGAAGGTTTGGCCGAGTTGCGCGCGGCGGGTCCACGCTAAGCCGACGCTAGGCGATCAGCGACCGGCGGCGGTGGTTTCCCGGCGGCGACGGAACAGTCCGCCAATACCCCGCCGGTGCGGCTCGCCCTCCGGTGTCTCCTCCGCGGTCTCCTCAGGCGCTGTGGTGTCCACCGGCGCAACCCGCTCGGTCTCCGGGTCCGCGTCCCGCGCTGGCGCAATCCGCTCCGTCTGCGCCTCAGTCGCCGTGACCGGCGCCGGTTGCGCCGCGGCCACCGGACGCTGCGCGTACTGGATGTCGCGCAGACTCCGAACAGAGAGCCGCCCCAACGCAAGCGCACCGAGGAACACGATCACCGCGCCCAGCCCCGAGAAGTAGGCAAGCTCCAACGCCAACCGTTTGGTGTCTGTTGGCGCAACCGGTGCGCCGACGTCACCGATGGGCAGCGGGCCGGCGAAGGCCCGGCCGACCACGAACCACGCTCCGGCCAGCACCGCCAGCCAGCCGCCGAACATCGCGGCGGCGCGGTGGCCAGAGGTCAAAAGCAGCAGGCCGCCGAGCGCAGCCGCCGCCCCGGGCAGCACCTCCAGCCAGCCGCGCGCTGTCGTCCAGAGCCATTCCTGGTCGGTGTTGTACGCGAAGTTGAAGTAGGGGCCGATGAAAGGAATCAACGCGCCCCATGCACCCAACAAAATCAGTAAAAATCCGCTTGTCGCGCCGCGGCTGCGGGGTATCTGCATCCGTCCGCCGCGCACGGGAACACCGGTGTCCACGTCGTTCATCTCATCCTCCTTATGCCACGGACGGCCGAGCCGTCCATATGCCTCAAGACAGCGGGCCCTCCATGCGTTCAAGACAAAGGCTGTCCATATCCCGACGAATACCCCCGCACGTCGCCGGCATAACGCTCAGCAGCGCTCGAGGCGCCGGCCCGACACGCATGACCGGCCGACACGCTTCAGTCGAACAGGCCCGCCTGACCCAGACCGGTGACCGCGCTGGGCGGCGCGACACCGAGGTGCGTCCACGCCAGCGCCGTGGCGACCCGGCCGCGCGGGGTCCGCGCGACCATCCCGGCACGCACCAGGAACGGCTCGCACACCTCCTCGACGGTGGTCGCCTCCTCACCCACGGCCACCGCCAGAGTCGACACGCCGACCGGGCCTCCGCTGAAGCTGCGCACCAGCGATGTCAGCACCGCCCGGTCGAGCCGGTCCAGCCCGAGTTCGTCGACGTCGTAGACCTCCAGCGCCTGTTTCGCAACGTCGCAGGTGATGACGCCGTCGGCTCTGACCTCGGCGTAGTCGCGGACCCGCCGCAGCAGGCGGTTGGCGATGCGTGGGGTTCCGCGCGACCGGCGGGCGATCTCAGCGCCGGCCTCGGCGCCCAGCGAGATGCCCAGGATGCGCGCCGACCGGGCCAGCACCTGCTCCAGCTCGGCCGGCTCGTAGAAGTCCATGTGGGCGGTGAAGCCGAACCTGTCTCGCAGCGGGCCGGTCAGTGCGCCGGACCTGGTGGTGGCGCCGACCAGCGTGAACGGTGCGACGTCGAGCGGGATCGAGGTCGCACCCGGACCCTTGCCGACGACGACGTCGACGCGGAAGTCCTCCATCGCCAGATACAGCATTTCCTCGGCGGGCCGTGCGATGCGGTGGATCTCGTCGATGAACAGCACGTCGTGCTCGACCAGATTGGACAGCATCGCCGCCAGGTCGCCCGCCCGCTCCAACGCCGGACCCGACGTCAGCCGCAACGAGCTGCCCAGCTCGGTGGCGATGATCATCGCCAGCGACGTTTTGCCCAGCCCGGGTGGCCCGGACAACAGAATGTGATCGGGTGTGCTGCCGCGATTCTTGGCGCCCTCGATGACCAGCTGCAACTGCTCGCGCACCCGCGGTTGGCCGATGAACTCGTCCAGCGACCTCGGCCGCAGACTGGCGTCGACGTCGCCCTCGCCGACCGTCAGCGCGGCGGACACCTCGCGGTCCTCGGTGCCCTCGAAACCGTTCACGACCTCCTACCCAGCACAGACAGCGCCGCCCGCAGCGCGCTCGTCGTCGTTGCCCCGTGCTCAGCCGCCAGCACCCGGTCGGTGGCCTCTTCGGCTTGCTTGACCGCAAACCCGAGCCCCACCAGGGCTTCCACCACGGGCCCACGCACCGCGTGCCCGTTGCTGGCCGCGGCGCCCACCACGACGACCGCTCCGACCTTGTCGCGTA